>NZ_JBKFBF010000021.1:0-55942 GCF_053346035.1 Methylobacterium sp. A54F
GGTCTACGTCTCCAACGCCCCCTTCACCGAGGTCCAGAAGATCCTCGGCGTCGTCGCCGCCGTCACCGGACCGGCCTCCAGCGCCGCGATCGCCTACCAGTACACAAAGTAGGCCGCCGCCCCGGTCGGTCCGCAGGTCCGGTCCAAAGGCCCGATCCAAAGGTTCGATCCACCGGATCCTGCGGTGGCGCCTCAATCTTCTCGCCGGAGCGTGGGACACTTCGGCGAATGATGCGTAGAAGGGGCGCGATGACCACGAGACGTGCGGCCTTCCTGATCGGCCTGGGCGCCACCCTCCTGCCCGCCGCCCTCCCCGTCCTGCCGGCCTCGGCCGACGTCGCGATCGGCGTCGCCGTGCCGCGCTCGGGCGCCTACGTGGCGGTGGGCGAGCAGGTGCTGCGGGGCGTCGAGGCGGCGGCGCGCGACGCCAACGCGAAGGGCGGCCTCGACGGGGAGACGGTCGTCCTCGACGTGCAGGACGATGCCTGCGACTCGAACAAGGCGACGGCGGTCGCCAACCACTTCGTGCAGTCGGGCGTGCGCCTCGTCGTCGGCCACGTCTGCTCGAACGCCTCCCTGGCGGCCTCCGACGTCTACGCCCAGAACGGCATCGTGATGATCAGCGCGGCCTCGGTCGCCGCCAAGCTCACCGACCGCGGCCTGCCGACGATCTTCCGGGTCTGCGGGCGCGACGACGACCAGGCGCGCCTCTCGGCCGCGGTGCTGGCCGAGCGCTTCCGAGACCGCAAGATCGCCCTGATCCAGGACCTGACGCCCGCCGCCCGGACCCTGGCGGCGGCCACCAAGGACAACCTCAACCGCATCGGCATCAACGAGACCCTGTCGGTGGCCTTCTCGCCGAGCGACGCCGACGACGCGGCGCTGGCCGACCGGCTGAAGGGCGCCGGGATCGAGGTCGTGTACTACGGCGGCGACGCGGCCGAGATGGGCCGCCTCGTGCGGATCTCGGCCGAGCGGGGGTTCCGTCCGCAATGGTTCGGCACCTCGGCCATCGCGACGCCGGACTTCGCCAAGGTCGCGGGCCCGGCGAGCAACGGCGTGCTGATGACCTTCTACCTCGACCCGAGCCGGCAGCCCGCGGCCGCCGCCGTGGTCAAGGCCTTCAAGGCGGAGGGCGTCGAGCCGACGGGCTCGACGATCTACGGCTACGCGGCCCTCCAGGCCCTGGTGGCCGCCGGCAACTTCGCCCACACCACCGACCCGAAGCAGATCGCCGCGACGCTCCACGCGGAGCGCTTCGACCTCGTGCTCGGCTCCGTCGGCTTCGACGCCAAGGGGGACGTCACGGCCCAGGGCTACGTGCTCTACGTCTGGAAGGACGGGGCCTTCACGCCGGCCAACAAGTAGCGCCCGCGGACCAGGGCGGGCTCGGCGCTTCAGGCCTCGGCCGCATCGACCTCGGCGCCCCGCCCCAGGCCGCGCAGCAGTTCAGCCAGGTGCGGGCGCACGGTGAGCTGGCGGGCGTGCAGGCGCCGCACCGCCGCGCTCAAGGTCCCTCCGCGCCCGAGCGCCGCGTCCGCGAAGGCGGTCATCCGGGCGTTCGGCCAGGCGGGCTCGCGCAGGGCGTGGAGGCGCGCCACCAGCGCCTCGGCCGGCGTGCCGGGCTCCCCTTGCGCGAACAGCATCAAGAGGGCCGCGGTCGAGCGCGACAGGCCGTAGTGGCAGTGGACCAGGAGGTGGCCGGGCTCCCCCGCGAGCCCGGCCCCGAAGGCGAGGATCTGCGCGATGTCGTCCGGCTCCGGCGGCACCAGCCCGTCGCCGGGGCCGAGGCAGTCGTGGAAGCGCAGCGTCGTGCGGGCATGCGCGCCGAAGGTCGCGAAGGCGGCGGGCTCCGGGGTGCCGGGATCGAGCAGCGAGAGCACGTGGGTCACGCCGCGGTCGCCGTGGCCCGCGAGCTCCTCGAGGCCGCAGACCGTGTGGAGGGTGATGCTGTCCGGTGTCACCGGCCCCGCCTATCACGACGCTCCGCGGGATTCGAGCCGGTTCCGGGTCACCCGGGGGTGTGGTAGGGGCGGCCCCGCCCGGGATCGTGCGGGCGGGCCGGATCGTTCGGCGTCCTTGAGCCGTTCGTGCCCGGCGGCGCGCCGGGACGCCGAGAGGACGCCGGGAGGACGCCGGGAGGACGCGAGGTGCCATGGAAACCCTGAAGCGACGGGCCCTGCTCACGGCGGGCCTCGGCGCGGCGACCGCGGGCCTCGCCGCGCCGGCGCGCGCGCAATCGGCCCCGGAGCTGCGCTGGCGCCTCTCCTCGGCCTACCCGAAGACCCTCGACATCCTGTTCGGCGCCGCCGAGAGCCTGAGCCGCCTCGTGGCCGAGGCCACCGACGGCCGCTTCCAGATCCAGCCCCTCGGGGCCGGCGAGGCGCTGGCGCCGGAGGCGATGATCGACGCGGTGGGGGCCGGCGGCATCGAGATGGGCCACGGCCCCGCCACGCTCGCCATGGCCAAGGACCCGGCCTTCGTGCTCGCCACCGCCCTGCCCTTCGGGCTGAACGCCCGCGGCCAGAGCGCCTGGTGGCAGGCCGGCGGCGCGGCGGAGCTGTTCGGCGAGATCTTCGCGCGCAACGGCCTCGCGAGCCTGCCCGGCGGCAACACCGGCGCCCAGATGGGCGGCTGGTTCCGCCGGGAGGTGAAGGCCCTCTCCGACCTCCAGGGCCTCAAGATCCGCATCGCCGGCCTCGGCGGCCAGGTGCTCGGCCGCCTCGGCGCCGCCCCCCAGGCCATCCCGGGGCCGGAGATCTACGGGGCGCTCGAGTCCCGGAAGATCGACGCCGCCGAGTGGATCGGGCCCTACGACGACGAGAAGCTCGGCCTGCAGAAGGTGGCGCCAGTCTACCACTACCCGGGCTTCTGGGAGGGCGGGGCGATGCTCCACTTCTGGATCAACGCCGAGCGCTGGAAGGCCCTGCCGAAGGCCTACCGGGCGATCCTGCAGGCCGCCGCCGCGCAGGTCTCCGCGGAGGTGCAGGCCCGCTACGACGCCCGCAACCCGCAGGCGCTGCGCCGCCTCGTGGCCGGCGGCGCCCAGCTGCGGCCCTTCCCGCAGGACGTGATGGAGGCGGCCCTCAAGCAGGCCAACGAGCTCTACGGCGAGATCGCGGCCAAGAACGCCGACTTCCGGCGCGTCCACGACGCCCTCAAGACCTTCCGGAACGAGGAGTACCTCTGGTTCCAGGTGGCCGAGTACACCTACGACAACTTCATGATCCGCGCCCGGGCCCGGGGCTGAGGCAGGTCGTCGGCCTCCGCGAGGTCCCGCCCCGGCCGACCCGTCAGCTCGCGCCCTCGTCGAGCTGCGCCACCAGGTTGCGCACCTCGGTGATGGCCGACAGCGTCTTGTTCTCGAGGAGCAGGACGTCCGAGCGCAGATCCGACAGCTGGCGCTCGACGCGCGCGAAGTGCTGGTCGACGCGCGCCGAAGCCTCATCCAGGCGCATGTTGACGCGATTCAGGAGATCGATCACTCGGGTCTCTCGATCCGCCAGCTCGATCATGTCGCGCCGCATGCCCTGCATCGATCGCAGGATGAGGTTGTTGTCGGGGCTCGGTGCATCGGACATGCGGATTAGGCTAAGCGTCCTACGCGCCACCGCAAGGGGTTGCCCCCCGCGATCCTGAACCCCGGCAAGAAAAAAGGCCACTCCCGAGGGAGCGGCCCGAAGTCTAGGGAGGAAACGCCCAAGGAGGGCAGCAGGAGCGCGACGCCATCGCGTTCCCGCAATGCACAATCTGATCCTCCCCGACGGAAATACAAGGCCGTTGGGGCAGCAGGGCTGTCGTTTCCGTCTTTCGCCCCCCGTTCGTGGACCGTCTGTGTTCAAAATGTCGCATCCGGTGGTGTGGGTATTCGGACCCCTCCGGGCGCTGCGAAACCTGATTTGCCGCCAGTAAAGATTTGAGAGAATAGAGCTTTCGCGGCTCATGCGGCCAAGCTTCGCCGGCCCGTTTCAGGCGGCGTCGGGATCGTGGCCCGCTGCAGCCTTCCGGGGGCCGCGCCCTAGCTGTGCGGGAGCGCAGCCGAAAACTGATTCGGCAAGATCGATTCGGAGAATACGGGGCCATGGCGATCCAGGCAGGCCGCATCCGCGTGCTCAAGGACGTGGAGCCGCGGACGGGGGGCGCCTACGTGCTCTACCTGCTGCAGCAGGCGAACCGCGCGCGGTTCAACCCCGCCCTCGAACTCGCCATCGAGGAGGCGAACCGCCTCGGCCTGCCCGTGGTCGCCTGCTTCGGCCTCCTCGACGGGGCGAGCGGCTTCCCGGAGGCCAACGCGCGCCACTACGCCTTCCTGCTCCAGGGGCTCGCCGAGGCGAAGGCGGGGATCGAGGCGCGCGGCATCGCCTTCGTGATGCGCAAGGCCTCGCCGGCCGAGATCGCGATCGACCTCGCCCGCGAGGCCGCCCTCCTCGTCCTCGACCGGGGCTACCTCACGATCCAGAAGCGCTGGTACGGCGAGATCACCGCGGCCGTGGACACCCGCATCGTGCAGGTGGAGGGCGACGTGGTGGTCCCCGTGGAGGTCGCCTCGCCCAAGCACGAATACGCCGCCCGGACGCTGCGGCCGAAGATTCGGCATCACCTCGATGCGTATCTCGAGCCGCTGCGCGCCCGCACCGTACGGCATCCGGCGGACGGCCTGCGCCTCAAGAGCACGGTCGACGTCTCGGACCCCGAGGCGGTGCTCGCCGGGATGACCCTCGACCGCGCGGTCGCGCCCGTCCGCCGCTTCGTCGGCGGCGAGGGCGTCGCCCGCGCGCGCCTCAAGGCCTACCTCGCCGGCCCGTTCGGCAGCTACGGCACGGACCGGAACCGCCCGGAGGCGGGCGCCGCCTCCTACATGAGCCCCTACCTGCATTTCGGGCAGATCTCGCCCGTGGAGATCGCGCTCGCCGTGCGCGCCGCCAAGGCGGGCAGCGCGGAGGACCGGAACGCCTACATCGAGGAGGTGGTGGTGCGGCGCGAGCTCGCCATGAACCACGTCCACTACCAAGAGGGCTACGACCGCTACGCCAGCGCCGTGCCCGAATGGGCCCGCAAGACCCTCGCCGAGCACGCCGGCGACCCGCGTCCCCGCACCTACTCGGAGGCGGAGCTCGCCGAGGGACGGACCCACGACACCTACTGGAATGCCGCCCAGGCCGAGATGCGCGAGACCGGCTACATGCACAACCACCTGCGCATGTACTGGGGCAAGAAGATCCTCGAATGGTCCCCCTCCCCCAAGGAGGGCTTCGCGCGGACGCTGCGGCTCAACAACCGCTACTTCCTCGACGGGCGCGACCCGAACTCGTTCACCAACGTCGCCTGGGTCTACGGCCTGCACGACCGGCCCTGGCAGACGCGCCCGATCTTCGGCAGCGTGCGCTACCAGAGCGAGAACTCGCTGCGGAAATTCGACGCCAAGGCCTATGTGAAGACGGTGGAGAAGCTCTGCGCCGCCGAGCGCTGAGGCTTCCGCCGCGGCCTGCCGGGGCTCAAGGCTTGCAGGCGATGCCCGGCCGCGGGGACCCGACGCGGCGTCTCGTGCCCCGGGAGGGACATGCGCCCACGCCTCCGATACCGCCCCGCGATGACGCGGCTGCGCAACGCCTCCCGCGACGCCTTCTCGATCTGGCGCGGACGCCTGCTGTTCCTCCTCGGCGGCATCGGCGTCGGCCTCGCGGCCGTGCTGATGGCGAAGTGCGCGGACGCCGCGCAGGCGGGCTTCAAGGCCCTCACCGCCCCCTCCCCGCTGATCGCCCTGGCGCTGACGCCGGCCGGCTTCGCGCTGGCCGCCCTGCTGGCCCTCACGGTGTTCCCGAACTCGCAAGGGTCCGGCATCCCGCAGGTGATCGCCGCGCGCCACGCCCGCACCTCCGCCCTGCGCAACGCGCTGATCGCGCCCCGGGTCGCGTTCGGCAAGATCGTGGTGATGACCCTCGGCCTCCTGTGCGGGGCCTCCGTCGGGCGCGAGGGCCCCACCGTGCAGGTCGGGGCCGCCATCATGGCGGCGTTCGGGCGGCTGACGCCCGAGCGCCTGCCGGGCCTGATCCTCGCGGGCGGCGCGGCGGGCGTGGCCGCGGCCTTCAACACGCCGCTCGCCGGCATCGTCTTCGGCATCGAGGAACTCGGGCGGGCCTACGAGGCGCGCACCACCGGGCTCATCGTCGCCTGCATCGTGGCGGCGGGCCTCACCTCCCTCTGGCTCGTGGGCAACTACACCTATTTCGGCACCTCAGACGCCACCCTGGCGTTCGGACAGGCCTGGCTCGCGGTGCCGGTCCTCGGCCTCCTCGGCGGCCTCGCGGGCGGCCTGTTCAGCCGGATCGTGATCCTGTTCGGGCGCGGCCTGCCCGGCCGGGCGGGGCGCCTCATCGCCCGCCGCCCCGTGGCCTTCGCGGCCCTGTGCGGCCTCGGCGTCGCCCTGTGCGGGCTCGCCACCGGAGGCAGCGTCTACGGCACCGGCTACGAGGAGGCCCGGGCGATCCTGCACGGCGACGCGCCGGCCGCTCTCGACTTCGCGCCGCTGAAGTTCGCGGCGACCGTGCTGTCCTCGATCAGCGGCATCCCGGGCGGCCTGTTCGCGCCCTCGCTCGCCGTGGGGGCCGGGCTCGGCGCCGTCCTGCACACGACGTTCGCGGGCGTGCCGGTGGGTGCGCTCGTGCTCATCGGCATGGTCGCCTACCTCACCGGCGTGCTGCAGGCGCCGATCACCGCCTTCGTGATCGTCACCGAGATGACCCAGGACCACGCCATGATGATCCCCCTCATGGTCGCCGCCCTGATCGCCGACGCGGCCTCGAAGCTGATCTGCCGCGAGGGCCTCTACCACGCGCTCGCCGCCACGATCCTGGCCCAGGCCGAACCCGCGCCGGAGCCGGTGACGCGCACCGCGTGAGGATGGGCTATGCTCGGCGGGCGCCTCCTCCGGGGCGCCCCTCGCGATCGGAGCAGCCGATGCCAGCACCCGCGCCGCCCGCCGCCGAGCGGGCCCTCGCCCTTGCGGCACGCCACATCGGCGCATCGGTGCCCGACCCGATCGGCACCGCGGACCTCCTCGCGGCCCTGAACGCGCCTGACGTTCCCGCCGCGTTCGAGCACCACGTGCGCGCGTTCTTCGACGAGGTGGAGGTCGAGACAATCAGCGATCTCGTCCGCAGCGGCGCCATCAGCTATCCGGTGCTCGCCCGGGGGGCGCGGCGCTGCCTCCCGCCGCGGCACGACACCCGCCGGTGGCTCGATGAGCGCGCCTGAGTCGCGCTGGCGCCACCTGCTCGCCCTCGCGCTGCCGGCGCTGGACCACGTCTTCGGTCCGGAGACGGACGAGACCAGGCCGCCGCCCTGGACGCTCGGCGGGGGCACGGCGATCGCCGTCTGGATCGACCACCGCATCAGCTTCGACGTCGACCTGTTCATCGCGGGCGTGCCGCTCAAGCGCTTCACGCCCCGGCACAACCCCGGTGCCGCGGCCATCTCCCGAACCTACCAGTGGCCGGGTCATGACCTGAAGTTCGAGCGGCCGGAGGGCGAGATCGATTTCCTGTCCGCTCCCCTCCAGACCGAGCCCGGCTACGCCTGGACCGATCTGGAGGGCCGGCGCATCGCGGTCGAGACGCCGGAGGAGGTCCTGGTCAAGAAGATCCGCTTCCGCTCCGCCCGCTTCACGGCGCGCGACGTGTTCGACCTCGCCGCCGTCGCGAAGCTCTCGCCGGAGCTGCCCGGCATCCTGGCCCGAGAGGTCCCGGATGCCCTCGCGCGGACCCTGGAGGCCCTGGACTTTCAGGCGGCGCGGGGAACGACGGCTCTCGCGCGGAGCGTGATCCCGACGGCCTGGACGCGGAACTTGGCCGGGGAGGCCTTCGCGCTCGGACGGGGCGCCCTGGAGCGGGCCGCGGCGCTCGCCGCGGACGGCCCGGCCTGAGCCTTCGCGGCCGGCGCGACCTTGGCCGGAACGCTTGCGGCGCGCGGCTGTTATCGCTCGGTTCTCATCGGAGTCTCCCGCGCATGACCCTTCTCAAATGGGCCCTCATCTGCTTCGTCATCTCGGTCATCGCGGGCGGCCTCGGCTTCACCGGCATCGCCTCCGGCGCGGGCTCGCTCGCCCGCATCCTGTTCGGCCTGTTCCTCGTCGTCGCCATCGTGATCGTGGTGATCGCCTTCGCGATCGGCCAGGCGGTGTTCTGAGGGCCGGCCGGTGACGGGCAATCCGGCGGGCCGC
Source organism: Methylobacterium sp. A54F (assembly GCF_053346035.1). Taxonomy (NCBI): domain Bacteria; kingdom Pseudomonadati; phylum Pseudomonadota; class Alphaproteobacteria; order Hyphomicrobiales; family Methylobacteriaceae; genus Methylobacterium; species Methylobacterium sp. A54F. The sequence continues at coordinate 8,219 of NZ_JBKFBF010000021.1, forward strand.
ACGGCCCTCGTCACCGGCGCCACCTCCGGCATCGGCCGCGAGACGGCGCTCGGCCTCGCGCGGGCCGGGCTCGCCCTCGCCATCGTCGGCCGCGACGCGGGGAAGACCGAGGCGACCGCCCGCGACATCCGCGCCGCGGTGCCGGGCGCGGTCGTGGCGACCCACGTCGCAGACCTCTCGGCGCAGGACGAGATCCGGCGGCTCGCCGCCGCCGTGCGGGCCGCGCACCCGCGCCTCGACGTGCTCGTCAACAACGCCGGCGCGATCTTCGACCGGCGCACCCTCACCGTCGACGGCATCGAGCGCACCTGGGCGCTCGACCATCTCGGCTACGTCCTGCTGACCCTCGAGCTGCTCGACCTCCTGAAGGCGAGCGGGCGGCCCGGTGCGGCCGCCCGCATCGTCAACGTGGCCTCGGCGGCCCACCTGCGCGGCCACGTCGACTTCGACGACCTGGAGGGCGCCCGGCGCTTCAGCGCCATCAAGGCCTACTCGCAGGCCAAGCTCGGCAACGTGCTGTTCACCTACGCGCTGGCGCGCCGCCTCGCCGGGGAGCCCGTCACCGTCAACGCCCTCCATCCGGGCGTGATCAACACGGGCTTCGCGAAGAACACCGGCGGCCTCCTCGGCTTCGGCTGGGGCCTGATCCGCCCCTTCCTGAGGGCGCCCGAGGAGGGGGCCGCCACCTCGCTCCACGTCGCGACCGCACCGGAGGCCGAGGGCGTCAGCGGCCGCTATTTTTCGCGCAGCCGCGAGGAGACGAGTTCCCCCGAGAGCCGGGACGAGGCCGTGCAGGAGCGGGTCTGGGCCCTGAGCCTGCGGCAGGTCGGGCGCGCCGCCTAGGCCTTCGCGGGCAGCCCGGCCCGGAAGGCCGCGTGCGCCCGCACGAGGTCGCCGGACAGCGCCCGCTCGATCAGCGCGCGGGTCTCCGCCACCCCGTAGAGGGCCACGAAGGAGCCGAAGCGGGGGCCCCGGGCCTCGCCGAACAGCAGGTTGTAGATCGTGGTGAACCAGGCCTGCGACACGCCGGGCCGCCCGTCCGGGCTCTTGGCCTTGCCGGAGAGGTCGGGGAAGTGGCGCCGCCCCACCTCGTAGACCACCGCCTGCAGGGCCTCCGGGTCGGTGGAGCCGGCCTGGTCGGCGAGCGCCGCCGACAGGTCCTCCAGCGCCGCCCGCTCCTCCGGGCTCGGCTCCCGGTAGGTCTTGGCCGGCCGCACGAAGTCCCGGTAGTAGGCGAGCGCCCGGTGCACGAGCCGGTCGAGGCCCGGATGCGTCTCGGGGCCCACCTCCGCGGCGTAGCGGCGGATGAAGCCCCACAGCACGCCCGCCTCCTCGGCGTTGGCCACCGCCACGAGGTTGAGGAGCATCGCGAAGGTCAGCGTCGTGCCCGTCTGGCCCTCCGCGGCCCCGATCGTCTCCGGGGCCGGCGGCGCGCCGGCGTGCAGGTGCCAGACCGGGTTGCCGAGGCGCAGCCGGGCGTCCTGCCCCGGATAGCGCTCGAGGAAGTTGATGTACTCGTCGACGTGGCGCGGGATCACGTCGAAGAACAGGCGCTTGGCCTCCCGCGGCTTGGCGTACATGAACAGCGCCAGGCTCTCGGGCGTGCCGTAGGTCAGCCACTCGTCGATGGTCAGCCCGTTGCCCTTCGACTTCGAGATCTTCTGCCCCCGCTCGTCGAGGAACAGCTCGTAGTTGAAGCCCTCCGGCGGCTCGCCGCCGAGGGCGCGGGCGATCTGGCCGGAGAGCTTGACCGAGTCGATCAGGTCCTTGCCGGCCATCTCGTAATCGACGCCGAGCGCCACCCAGCGCATCGCCCAGTCAGGCTTCCACTGCAGCTTGGCGTGCCCGCCGGTGATCGGCGTCTCGTAGCCCTCGCCCGTGGCGGGGTCGCGCCAGACCAGCGTGCCCGCGGCCGCCCGCACCTCGTCGATCGGCACCTGCATCACCGCGCCGGTGACGGGGTGGATCGGCAGGAACGGCGAGTAGCTCGCCGAGCGCTCGGCCCGCAGCGAGGGCAGCATGATGGCCATCACGGCCTCGTAGCGCTCGGCCACCCGCATCAGCGTCGCGTCGAACATGCCCGCGCGGTAGCAGGCGGTGGCCGAGCGGAACTCGTAGTCGAAGCCGAAGGCGTCGAGGAAGCGGCGCAATTCCGCGTTGTTGTGGGCCCCGAAGCTGTCGTGGGTGCCGAACGGATCGGGCACCTGCGTGAGCGGCAGGTTGAGGGCCGCCCGCAGCATCTCCCGGTTCGGCACGTTGTCGGGCACCTTGCGCAGCCCGTCCATGTCGTCCGAGAAGGCGATCAGCCGGGTCGGCACCGCGTCCTTCGTGAGCACCCGGAAGGCGTGGCGCACCATCGAGGTGCGCGCGACCTCGCCGAAGGTCCCGATATGCGGCAGGCCCGAGGGGCCGTAGCCGGTCTCGAACAGCACCTCGGCCTTCGGCCTCCGCTCGAGCCGCGCCACGAGCTTGCGGGCCTCCTCGAACGGCCACGCGGCCGCGCCGGCGGCGGCCTCGATCAGGGCGGGGTCGAGGGGGAGCGGGGACGGCATGGCGGGCTGCTGCTGGGGAACCGGAGGGGCGGCACCCTAATGCCGAATGCCGCGCTGCGAAATTCCCCGGGCGGGATTTTCTGGTCCGAGCCTGCCGGGCCCGATCAGAACGGGCTCACCGGGAAGAAGCGCAGGTACAGCTCCGTGTACTTGCCGTCGTCCCAGACCCGCTGGAGGGCGTCGTCGAGGGCGCGGGCGAGGGCGGCGTCCTCCTGGCGGGTGACGAGGCCGATCCCCTCCCCGAAGTAGCGGTTCTCCAGGTAGTCGCCGCCGGTCATCGCGCAGCAGCCGGCCGCGTCGATCCCGCCGATCCACAGGGCGAGGTTGAGGCCGTCGGCGAAGAGGTAGTCGATCTCGCCCCGCCGGAGCGCGCCTTCCGCCGCCCCGAGGTCGGTGAAGTCCTGGGCCCCGGCCTTCGGGAAGAACGCCTTGAGGTAGGCTGCGTGCGCGCTGCCGCCGATCACGCCGACGCGCCGGCCCGCCAGCGCCTCCGCCGAGGGAGCCGGCAGCCCGCGGTCGACCCGGGCCGCGAAGCGGGCCGGCCAGCGGAAGTAGGGCCGGGTGGCCAGGAATTTCTCCCGCAGCGTCGGGGTCAGCGGGATCGCGGCCGCCACCACGTCGCCTTGGTGCTCGCCCAGCGCGTCGAGGAGCGTGTCGAAGCGGCGGGCCTGCACCGTGCAGGTGATCGCTAGGCGCTCGCAGACCGCGCGGGCGAGCTCCACCGCGAAGCCCGTCGGGTTGCCGTCCGGTCCCGCGAAGTGGAGGGGCGGGAACTCGTCGTCGGTGAGGAAGCGGACGGCGCGGCCCGTCTGCGGCGCCTCGACGCGCTCGCCCCGCGCGCGGGGGTTCCAGAAGTTCGGCACCGCGACGGCGGTGGCCGGCACCGGCTCCTCCGCCCGAACGGCCAAGGAATATGTTGCCAGGCAGAGGAATATCGTGGAGCCTGCGAGTGCCGCGCGCATCGCCCGGCCCGGGTGCCGCGACGGGGCGGCGGCGGGCGGGATGCGCTGCGGGCGCTCGGGCGGGGTCTGGCTCACCCCGTCTCCCTAGCACGGGTCCGGAGCCGGCGGGAGCCGCGCGCCATGGCCTTCCTCGATCCGCGGCGCCCCTGGTCCGGGGCCGTCGCCCTGCCCCCGGAGATCGATTTCCTCGCCGCCCAGGGGGTCGCCCCGGCGCTCCTCGTCGAGGCGGTGCGCCTCGCGGCGGCGAGCGGCACGGACGCCGCCACCGCCCTCCTGGGGGCGGGGCTCCTCGGCGAGGAGGCGTATTACCGGGCGCTCGCCCGGGCGCTGCGCACCCCCTTCCTCGACGGCGCCATTCCCCTCGGCCCGACGCTCCGCGTCCCCGAAGACCTGGTGCGCGGGGTCGCGCCCCTCGCCCCCGGCGCCCCGGCGACCCTGGTGATCGCGCCTCTGGTGATCGCGCCGCGGGGCGATGCCATCGTCCGCCTGCGCTCGGCCCGGCGCCCGCCCGGCCCCCTGCCCGCCCTCACCAGTCCGACCCGCCTGCGGGAGGCCGTGTTCGCGGCCCGGCCCGGGGCCATCGCGGACGAGGCCGCGCACGCGCTGGAGCGGCACCGGCCCGACTGGGCCTTCGGCCGGGCGCCGATGCTGCGGCCCCTCCTCGCCCTCGGGCTGATCGCCTTCACGGCCTGGCTCGTCGCCGCGGCCCTGCCCGGGCCCCTGGCCCTCGGGCTCGCGCTCCTCGTGCAGTGCCTCGTCCTCGCCGCGGCGGTGTTCCGCCTCGGCGCCCTGCTGGTGCCGGCGCCGGTCGACCGGCCGCTGCCGCCCGACCTCCCGCCGACCCTCGCGGACGCGGACCTGCCCGTCTACACGGTGCTGGTCGCCCTGCACCGGGAGGCCGCGGTGGTGCCGCGCCTGCTCCTCGGGCTGGCGCGGCTCGACTATCCGGCGGCCAAGCTCGACATCAAGCTGGTGATCGAGGCCGACGACCGCGAGACGGCGGCGGCCCTCGCGGCGATCGCCCTTCCGGCCCGCTTCGAGGTGATCGTCGCGCCCCCCGGCGCGCCGCGCACCAAGCCGCGGGCCCTCAACGTCGCCCTGCCGCTCGCCCGCGGCGCCTGCCTCGTCGTGTACGACGCCGAGGACGTGCCCGCCCCCGATCAGCTCCGCCGCGCCGCCGAGGCCTTCGCGTGCGCCCCCCTCTCGACCGCCTGCCTGCAGGGCCGGCTCGTGGTGGACAACGCCGCCGACACTTGGCTCACCCGGTTCTTCGCCCTCGAATACGCCGCGCTGTTCGACGTGCTGGGGCCGGCGCTCGCCCATTGGGGCCTGCCGATGCCGCTCGGGGGCACCTCGACCCACTTCCGCACCGCCGTGCTGCGGCGCCTGCACGGGTGGGATGCCTGGAACGTCACGGAGGATGCCGACCTCGGCCTGCGCCTGGCGCTGGCGGGCTACGCGGTGGGGGACCTGCCGAGCCCCACCTACGAGGAGGCGCCCGTCACCCTCCGGGCCTGGCTCGGGCAGCGCAGCCGCTGGATGAAGGGCTTCCTGCAGACGAGCTACACCCATGGGCGCCGGCCGCTGGCGCTCCTCGCCCGGCTCGGCCCCCTCGACGCGCTCTGCGCCGCGGCGCTGGTGCCCGGCACGGTGCTGTCGGCCCTCGCCTACCCGGTGCTGATGGCGGCGGCGGCCTACGAGTTCTGGGCGCACGGCCTCGGCGCGGCGGAGACCTTCTGGGTGAATCTCGGCCATGGGCTGGCGCTGACGATCTTCGCCTCGGGCCTCGCCGCCCTGATGCTGCCGGCGCTCGTGGGTGCCTGCCGCCGGGGCTGGTGGAGCCTGCTGCCCCTGGTGCCGCTGCTCCCGGTCTACTTCGTCCTGGTCAGCCTCGCGGCCTGGCTCGGGCTGGTCGAGCTGATCCGCGCGCCGGCCCGCTGGAACAAGACCGAGCACGGCCTCGCCCGCACCTCCCGCAGCGGGGCGCTGCGCGACGTGGTGCTGGCCGCCCGGCACCGGCTGGCCGCGCCCCGCCCGCGCCTCACGGGCGCCGGCTTCAGAGACGCTTGGCGAGCTCCGCCGCGGTCTCGTCGGCCGGGCGCATCAGGTTGAGGGCGCCGAGGAAGCGGTTGCGCCCGTCCATCACGTAGACGAGCGCGGTGTGCTCCATCGTGTAGTCGCCGTCCTTGCCCGGGACCTTGCGGCTGTAGGCCCGGTAGCCCTTCACGGCCGCGGCCACCTGCTCCGGGCTGCCCGTGAGGCCGGTGATGCGGGGGTCGAAGCTCGACAGGTAGGTCTTCAGGGCCTTCGGGTCGTCGCGCTCGGGGTCGACGGTGATGAAGGCGACCCGCATCCCGGCAGCCTTCGGGCCGAGCGCCGCGAGCACGTCGGAGATCTGCTGCAGGGTGGTCGGGCAGACGTCGGGGCAGTGGGTGAACCCGAAGAACACGAGGTGGGTGGCCCCGGCGAAGTCGCGCTCGGTCACCGGCTTCCCGTCGGCATCCACGAGGCTGAACGGGCCGCCGACGCTCGCGGTCGCCACCGGCGCGCGCTCCGGCACCAGCACCAGAACCGCCGCGACCGAGAGGCCGACGAGGCCGAGCAGGAAGGCCCCGATCGGCAGGATCAGGCGGCGCGTCCGGGGGGAGAGGGGCACGAACCGGCTCATGGCGACCTACTAGCGACCTTGCGTGGGGCGGGCGGCCCGGGGGGCCGCGCGGCAACCGGGCGTTGCCGAACCACGCCGCAGGGCGCGAGGCAAGGGGGCATCGGGTCGCTCGGCGGCGCGTTCCGTCCTGAGCCGTGTCCGTGGGACGTCCCTGGGATGTCCGCGACGATCCGCGCCGGACGGGTGTCGGACCGCGGCGGCGGGTCAGACCGCGGCGGCGGCGGGGCCGGTCTCGGCCGCCGCTTGGGTCGCCGCCTGCGCGGCCGCTTGGGCGGCCACTTGGGCCGCGCCGCGGCCGAGGGCCTCGCCCACCATCAGGATCGCCGGGCCCTCCAGGCCCGCGGCCTCGATGCGGTCGGCGAGGTCCGCGGCGGTGCCGCGCACCACGGCCTGGTTCGGGCGGGTGGCGTTGAAGGTGACGAGGGCGGGCGTGCCCGGCGCGAGCCCTTCCGCCACGGCCCGCTCGAGGAGCGCCCGCAGGGTGCGCTTGGGCATGTAGACGACGGTGGTGACGCTGGGGTCGGCCAGCGCTCCCCAGTTGAGGTCGTCGGGCAGCGCGCCGCGGCGGTCGTGGCCGGTGACGAACTGCAGGCGGCGGGCGGCGTCGCGGTGGGTCAGCGAGACGCCGAGGGAGGCCGCCGCGCCCTGCGCCGCCGAGACGCCGGGCACCACCGTGACGGGGATGCCGGCCGCCGCGCAGGCGTCGATCTCCTCGCCGGCCCGGCCGAACACCAGGGGGTCGCCGGCCTTGAGGCGCACCACCTGCTTGCCGGAGCGGGCGAGCTGCACCATCAGCGCGTTGATGTCGTCCTGCCGGCAGGAGGGGCCGTGCCCGGTCTTGCCGACCAGCATCGTGCGGGCCTCGCGGCGGGCGTAGTCGAGGATCGCGGGGGCGACGAGGTCGTCGTAGAGGATCACGTCGGCGTTGCGCAGGCTCCGCAGCGCCTTGAGGGTCAGGAGCTCGGCGTCGCCTGGCCCGGCGCCGACGAGCGTCACGGCGCCGCCGCGGGGCGCCGCCTCGGCCTCAGCGAGCAGGTCGGCGAGGTCGGCCTCGGTCGGCGCCCGGTCCGGCTCCGCGAAGGCGCGGTCCGTGAAGCGCTCCCAGAAGCCGCGCCGCTCCGAGAAGCCGTGGAAGCGGGCCGAGACGCCCTCCCGCCAGTCGCGGGCGGCGGCGACCCAGGCCGCGAAGCCGCGGGGCAGCATCGCCTCGATGCGGGCCCGCACGGTCTGGCCGAAGACCGGGACGGCGCCCTCGGTGGAGATGCCGACGACGAGGGGCGAGCGGTTGACGATGGCGCCGAACTTGACGTCGCAGAGGTGGGGCCGGTCGACGGCGTTGACGATGCAGCCCGCGGCCCGCGCGGCGGCCACGAAGGCGATGCAGTCGTCCTCGTCCTCCATGGCGCCGATCGCGAAGGCGGCGCCGGCGAGGTCCTCGGGCGTCCAGGCGCGCCGGTGCAGGGTGACGTGCCCCGCGACCACCTCGCCCGGCACCGCGGCGAGCTCCTCGCCGGGCTCGGGGGCGTAGACGTCGACCCGCGCGCCCGCGGCGGCCAGGAGCTTCACCTTCCAGGGCGCGCCGCCGCTCGCCCCTGCGAGGACCGCGCGCTTGCCCTGGAGCGGCACGAAGACCGGCAGCACGGCCAGGGGCTCGAGGCCGCCGCCCCGCTGGGTCTCGCGGGGCTCTCGGGGTGTGCGCATCAGGGACAGGGCCGGTTCCGAACTGTTGATCGTCATCAGAGTGGCCCTAGGCGGCGTCGCGCGCAAGCGCCGCGGGCAGGAGCTTGCGGATCTCGGGTATGCAGGATCCGCAGTTCGTGCCGGCCCTGCAGGCGGCGCCGACCGCCTCGACGCTGCCGGCCCCGGCCGCGATGGTGGCCGCGATGACGTCGAGCCCCACCCCGTGGCAGGCGCAGACGATCGGCCCCGCGGAGGCCGCGGCGGCGCGGCCGGTGAGCAGGGCCCGCCGGGTCGCGGGCTCGGGGGCGGCCTCCGCGAAGAGCGCCCGGGCGGCCTCCCAGTCGGGCCGGCCCTCGTCGGGGCCGAGGCCTAGGGCGGCGACGAGGCGCTCGCCCTCGTAGACGGCGCAGCGGTAGCGGCCGCGGGCGTGGTCGGCGTACTCGGCGATCTCGTGGCCCTGGAACAGGCCGCGCACGGCCAGCGCGATCTCGCGGGAGCCTTCCTGCGTGGCGAAGAGCAGCGCCGAGCCGTTGGCGATCGTCGCCCGCGCCCACCACCAGCCGGCCGGCGCGGGGGTCTGGCCGCGGGTCAGCAGGAAGCCGCGGGAGCGGTAGGCCACCGGCCCGATCGCCGCCGGGGTCGCCTTCAGCTCGGGCTGGCCCGAGACCGGGTCCGGCACGCCGCGCACCACGGCGCCGACCCGGGCCCGGGAGGCGGTGGCGTCGCTCCAGTGCATCGGCATGAACAGCTCACCCGGCCGCACCGCGTCGGTCACCAGGGCCTCCAGCTCCACCGTCCCCTGCGCGGTGGCGACCCGGGCGATGCCGCCGTCGCGGACCCCCAGGCGGGCGGCGTCGTCGGGGTGGATCTCCACGAAGGGCACGGCCCGGTGGGCGGAGAGGCGCTGGCTGCGCCCCGTGCGGGTCATGGTGTGCCAGTGGTCGCGCACCCGGCCGGTGTTGAGCACGAAGGGGTGGGCGCCCGCCGCCGCCTCGGCGAGGGCCGGCGGCTGCACGGCGACGAAGCGGGCGCGCCCGTCGAAGGTGTAGAAGCGCCCGTCCGCGAACAGGCGGGGCCGGCCCTTGGCGGGGCCGCCGCGCTTCGGCAGGGGCCACTGCACCGGAGGGTTCCGGTCGTAGGTCGCGTCCGCGATGTCGGCGAGCGCCCCGATGTCGAAGTCGCGGGCGCCGTTGTTCTCGAAGGCCGAGAGGGCGGCGTGCTCGCGGAACACCGCGGCGGCCGAGGTGTAGCCGAAGGCCGCGCCGTGCCCGAGGCGGCGGGCGACGTCCGCGAGGATCGCCCAGTCGGGCCGCGCCTCGCCCGGCGCCTTGAGGAAGCGGCGCTGGCGCGAGATGCGGCGCTCCGAGTTCGTGACCGTGCCGTCCTTCTCGCCCCAGGCGAGGGCGGGCAGCAGCACCGTGGTCCGCCCGCTCGCCCGGACCGTGTCGCTGTCCGAGACCGCCTCGGAGACCACGTAGAGGTCGAGCTTGGCGAGGCTCTCGCGGATCGCCTCGGCGCGGGGCATCGAGACCAGGGGGTTCGTGCCCATCACCCACAGGGCCTTGATGCGGCCCCGCGCCACCGCCTCGAACAGGGCCACCGCCTTCATGCCCTCGCCGGTGACGATGCGGGGCGCCCGCCAGAAGCGGCGCACCCGGTCGACCTCCTCGGGGGCGAAGTGCATGTGGGCGGCGAGCATGTTGGCGAGCCCGCCGACCTCGCGCCCGCCCATGGCGTTGGGCTGGCCGGTGAGCGAGAACGGCCCCGCGCCGGGCTTGCCGATGCGCCCGGTGGCGAGGTGGCAGTTGATGATGGCGTTGCCCTTGTCGGTGCCCTGCGCGGACTGGTTGGCGCCCTGCGAGAAGGCCGTCACGACGCGCTCGGTGCGGGCGAACAGCGCGAAGAAGCGGGCGACGTCCGCCTCGCTCAGGCCGGTGGCGGCAGCCGTCGCGGCGGGGGTCGGCGCGATGGCGCGGGCGCGCTCCAGGGCCGCGTCGTAGCCCGCCGTGTGGGCCTCCACGAAGCCGGCCGCGGCCTGTCCGATCTCGGCGAGGTGGACGAGGAGGCCGCAGAACAGGGCCGTGTCGCTGCCGGGGCGCAGCGGCAGGAACAGGTCCGCCTCCTCCGCCGTCTGGGTGCGGCGGGGATCGACCACCACGAGCTTCGTGCCGCGCTTCACCCGCGCGTCGACCATGCGGCGGAACAGGATCGGGTGGCACCAGGCGGCGTTCGAGCCCACCAGCACGATCAGGTCGGCCTCGTCGAGGTCCTCGTAGCAGCCCGGGACCGTGTCCGAGCCGAAGGCCCGGCGGTGGGCCGCGACGGCCGAGGACATGCACAGGCGCGAGTTGGTGTCGACGTGGGGCGTGCCGAGGAAGCCCTTCGCGAGCTTGTTGGCGACGTAGTAATCCTCGGTGAGGAGCTGGCCCGACAGGTAGAACGCGACCGAATCCGGCCCGTAGCGCTCGGCGGTGCGGCGCAGGCCCCCCGCCACGGCCCCGAGCGCCGCCTCCCAGGAGATCCGCAGGCCGTTGAGCTGCGGGTGCAGCAGCCGGTTCTCGAGGGACAGGGTCTCGCCCAGCGCCGAGCCCTTCGAGCACAGCCGCCCGAAATTGGCCGGGTGCTCGGCATCGCCCGCGATCTCCGCCCCGCCCCGCCCGTCCGGGGTGGCGAGCACGCCGCAGCCGACCCCGCAATAGGGGCAGGTGGTGCGCACGGCCGCTTGTGCGTCCGGCAGGGGGCTCTGGCCTTGCACGGTCATCGGCGATCCTCGGGTTCGGGTCCGTGGGCGGCGGCTCAGTACACGTCGGCCTGGTAGCGGCCGGCCTTCTTGAGGGCGGCGAGGTAGGCCACGGCCTCGTCGGGGCTCTTGCCCCCGTGCTGGGCGGCGACGTCGATGATCGCGCGCTCCACGTCCTTGGCCATGCGCTTGGCGTCGCCGCAGACGTAGAAGTGGGCGCCGCCCTCGAGCCACTTCCACAGCTCGGCGCCGCTCTCCCGCATGCGGTCCTGCACGTAGGTCTTCTCCGACCCGTCGCGCGACCAGGCGAGCGACAGGCGGGTCAGCACGCGGGCGTCCTTCAGCCCGTTGAGCTCGTCCTTGTAGAAGAAGTCCGAGGCCTGGCGCTGGTGGCCGTAGAACAGCCAGTTGCGGCCCGGCGCCTGCGTGGCGGCGCGCTCGCGCAGGAAGGCCCGGAACGGGGCGATGCCGGTGCCCGGCCCGCACATGATCACGTCCCGGGACGGATCCTCCGGCAGCCCGAACCCGTGCGCCTTCTGGAGGTAGACCTTGACCCTGGTCTGCTCGGGCATCCGCTCGCCGAGGTGGGTCGAGGCGACGCCGAGCCGCAGCCGCGAGCGGTGGTTGTAGCGCACCGCGTCGACCGTGAGGGAGACGCGCCCGACATCCATCTTGGGCGAGGAGGAGATCGAGTAGAGCCGCGGCTGAAGCTCGTCGAGGGATTCGAGGAACACCTCGGCGTCGGGCCGCGCGCCCGGGAACTTGTGGAGCGCGCCCAGCACGTCGAGGTAGGCGGCGTCGCCGTCCGGGTCCTCGCCGGCGGCCAGCGCCTTGGCCTTCGCGCGGGCCTCGCCGGAGGTGAGGAGGGAGAGGAGCTGGTAGAGCCCGTCCGGCGCCGCGCCGAGGGCGTAGTCCGTGAGGAGGCGCTGGCGCAGGGTCCGGCCCCCGATCACCCGCTCGGGCCGCGCCCCGAGCTCGGCGATCACCGCGTCGACGAGGGCCGGGGCGTTCGCGGGGAACAGCCCGAGGGAATCGCCGACCACGTACTCGATCGGCGTGTCCTTGAGGTCGATCTCGATGTGCCAGGTCTCCTTCTCGCCCCCCGGCGCGTTGAGGCGCGTGCGGGACAGGAAGGTCGCCTCCACGGGGTTCTCGCGGCAGTAGCCGAGGGGGCCGAGCGGCGCCTCCTTCGGCGCGTCGTCCGCCGAGGCGGAGGGCGTCGCCGCCGCGCCGCCGCCGGAGGCACCGAACTCGGCCTCCAGGTTCTTCAGCATGCGCAGGGTTTCCTTGCCGCCGGGCTGGCAGAGGTTCAGGCGCGCCTCGTTCTTCAGGAAGATCGCGTTGGCGTAGTCGGCGCAGTTGTAGCCGCACTGTCCGCAATCCTGCTGGGCCATGGCGGCCATCAGCTTCTGCGGCTCGGAGCGGCCCTTCGCCATGTCCATGCGCTCGCCGATCGGCACGGAGGGGTCGTGCCAGGGCGCGTCGTCGTTGTCGGCGAGCGCCGGCCCGGCGGCGGGGGCCTCCCCGGGCGCCAGCGCGGTGGCGCCCTCCACGGCGGGGCCGAGGAGCGCCGCGAAGTAGCCGGAGAGCCAGGCGCGCTGGTCCTCGTTGAACGGCGCGCTCTCGGGGATCAGGACGAGGGGGGGCGTGACGTGCTGGGTCATGCGGCGGCCTTCAGGGCGGGCTGGTCTTCGGCGGCATCGCGCAGCGCCTCCGGCCCGGTGCGGGCCGTGAAGGCCTGGAAGCTCTCCTCGGGCCCGCTGCGGCGGGCGAGGTAGGCGCGCAGCAGCGCCTCGACGCGGGAGGGCGCGTCCTCGGCCTTCACGGCCTTCCAGATCTCGGTGCCGATCTTCGGGGTCTCGGCGAAGCCGCCGCCGACCACGATGTCGTAGCCCTCGACGGTGTCGCCCTCCTCCGAGACGACGACCTTCGCGCCGATGAGCCCGATGTCGCCGATGTAGTGCTGGGCGCAGGAATGGTGGCAGCCGGTCAAGTGCACGTTCACGGGCACGTCGAGGTCGCCGACCGTGCGCTCCACGTGGTCGGCGATGATCAGGGCGTGGCCCTTGGTGTCGGAGGCCGCGAACTTGCAGCCGCGCGCACCCGTGCAGGCCACGAGGCCGGCCCGGATCCCGGCGGCCTTCGTGGTGAGGCCGAGCGCCGCGACGCGGGCCTCCACCTCGGCGACCCGGGCATCGGGCACGCCCGACAGGATGAAGTTCTGCCACACGGTCAGGCGGATCTGGCCGTCGCCGCACTCCGCGGAGATCGTCGCGAGCGCGCGCATCTCGTCGGTCGTCATCTTGCCGACGGGCAGCACCACGCCGACCCAGTTGAGGCCCGGCTGCACCTGGGCGTGCACGCCCACGTGGGCGAAGCGGTCGGTGGCCTTGCGGGGCGCCACGTGCTCGGGCGCCACGCGGTCGAGCGGCCGGCCGAGCCGCTCCTCGACGGCGGCGAGGTACTTGTCGAAGCCCCAGGCATCGAGGACGTACTTCATCCGGCTCTTGTTGCGGTTCGTGCGGTCGCCGTTCTCGATGAAGACGCGGATGATCGCGTCCGCGACCGCGTTGCAATCCTCCGGGCGCAGGACGATGCCGGTGTCGCGGGCGAGGTCCCGGTGGCCCGAGATGCCGCCGAGGACGAGGCGCATCCAGGTGCCGGCGGGGACGGCCGCGCCCTCCAGCACCTCGATCGCCTGGAAGCCGATGTCGTTCGTCTCCTCCAGCACCGGCATCACGCCGCCGCCGTCGAAGGCGACGTTGAACTTGCGCGGCAGGCCGTAGAGCGAGCGGTCGTTGATGATCCAGTTGTGCCAGGACTTCGCCAGCGGCCGGGTGTCGAGGAGCTCCTGCGCGTCGATGCCGGCGGTGGGCGAGCCGGTGACGTTGCGGATGTTGTCGGCGCCGGAGCCGCGGGCGGTCAGCCCGAGGTCGGTCAGCCCGTCGAGGAAGGGCTGGCCGTGCTCGGGCGCGATCTCGCGGACCTGGAGGTTCGCGCGCGTCGTGACGTGGCTGTAGCCGCCGCCGTGCGCGTCGGCGAGGTCGGCGATGCCGGCGAACTGCCAATGGTGCAGGATGCCGTTCGGGATGCGCAGGCGGCACATGTAGGAGGTCTGGTTCGGCGCGACCCAGAACAGGCCGTGGTAGCGCCAGCGGAAATTGTCCTCGGGCTTCGGGGCCTTGCCGGTGGCGGCCTCGGCGATCAGGCGGTTGTGGCCTTCGAAGGGGTTCTCGGCCCGCTTCCACTTCTCCTGCTCGCAGAGCTTGCCGCCGTCCTTCACGGTGCGGTCCTGCGCCCGGATGTGGATCGCGTCCGGGCCCGTCGGCTCGGGCGGCGGGCCGGCCGCCCCCGCCCCAGCCCCCGCCCCTTGCCCGAGGGCGAGGCCCCCGGTGAGGCGGGCCGCCGCGATGCCGGAGGCGAAGCCTTCGAGGTAGCGCTTCTGCTCGGCGTTGAAGTTCTCAGCCACGGTCTGCCTCCGTCACGCTGCGAGGGTCTGGGCGGGGGATGCCGGCGCGGGGCGCCCGAACATCAGGTCGTCGATGTGGCCGGCGACTGGCTCGCCCGAGCGGATCAGGGCCTTGCACCAGCCCTGCTCGGCGATGTCGCCGACGAAGACCGCGCCGATCAGCCGGTCGTTCTCCACGAGGAGCTTGCGGTAGAGCCCGGCGCCGGGGTCGCTCATCACCACGGCCTCGGCGCCCTCCGGCGTGTCGACCACGCCCGCCGAGAAGACCGGCAGGCCCGAGACCTTGAGGCTCGTGGAGAGCGCGGTGCCGAGGTAGGCGGCGTCCTGCCCGGTGAGGTGGCGGGCGAGCGTCTCGGCCTGCTCGTAGGCGGGCTCCACGAGGCCGTAGATCTGGCCCCGGTGCTCGGCGCACTCGCCCAGCGCGAAGATGCGCGGGTCGGAGGTGGCCATGCGGTCGTCGACCCTGATGCCGCGGTTGATCTCGAGGCCGGCCCCCTGCGCCAGGGCGGTGGCGGGGCGCACGCCCACCGACATCACCACGAGGTCGGCCGGCAGCACCGTGCCGTCGGTGAGCCGCAGGCGCTCGACCCTGCCCTCGCCCTCCACCGCGGCGGTGTCGGCCCGGAGGATCACCCGCACGCCGCGGGCCTCCATCGCCCGCTTCACGAGGCCCGCGGCCGCGTGGTCGAGCTGGCGCTCCATCAGGCGGTCCATGACGTGGAGCAGCGTGGTGTCGATGCCGAGCCGGGCGAGGCCCACCGCCGCCTCGAGCCCGAGCAGGCCGCCGCCGATCACGATGGCGCGGGCGTGCCGCACCGCCGCCTTGCGGATCGCGGCGACGTCGGCGAGGTCCCGGAAGGTGATGACGCCGGGCAGGTCCATGCCGGGCTTCGGCAGGCGGATCGGGGTGGAGCCCACTGCCAGCACCAGCTTGTCGAAGGGCAGGACGTGGGCCTCGCCGACGATCGCGAGGCCGGCCGCGCGGTCGATGGCGGTCACGGGCGCCCCGGTGATCAGGCGGATGCCGTGCTCGGCGTACCAGTCGAGGCTCCGGAACGCGCAGGCCGCCTCGTCGACCTCGCCGCCGAGGAGCGAGGAGAGCAGCACCCGGTTGTAGGCCGCCACGGGCTCGGCGCCGACGACGGTGACGTCGTAGCGGCCGGGCGCGCCCTCGGTCAGGCGCTCCAGGAAGCGCAGGGACGCCATGCCGTTGCCGACGACCACCAGGCGCTCCCGCGGGGGGACGATGCGGTCCCGCGAGGGGGGTGGCTCGTGTTCCGTGCCTGATTGGGTCATGGCGCGTCGCGTCTCGATGTTCCTGGAGCCTCGGTGGAGGGATTGGCGGACCGCCCACGAAAAAGCCGCTGCCGGTCGTCGCCCGCCGAGCGTCATCGCCCGCGAGGCAACCGGATCAGCGGCCTCGCTGACGGTGCTGCCCGTCGCCGTTGACGGACGGGTGAGTTTTGCAGGTTCCGTGCCAGTGCCCGCCGGTGAGGCTAGAAGCCTGAGATCATTGGGCTTCAGGGCCCGCGGCCGGCGCGCGCGCAGGGGTGCGCCGCAGGCGCGTGCGCTGCACAAAGATGAGGCTGTTGGATTCGAATGATGCAGGCCGGCGCGCCGGGGCCGGGACCCAGGCGCGCACGCGCCTCTGCGACCCGCGCCCTCGGGCGGCGGGCAGCCGGCTCGTGCGGCGGCTCAGATCAGGATCGAGAGGGCGAGGACGAGGCCGATCGTCGGGGCCGTGCCGAAGGCGAGCGCCCAGTGCCAGAGCTTGGGCGAGGCGGCGGCGCGGTTGTCGTTGGAGGCCCGGGGCGGCACCGCCCGAAGCCGCACGTAGCGGCTGACCTCGACCCGGTTTCGGCGGGTCGGAGGAAGGTCGGAGCTGGCGAAGCGACGGCAACCGGGCATGGCAGCGTGATAACGGCGATCCCCGCCTCCGCGTTCCAGCCGCGCGACGCGTCCGCGGTGGCATTTTGCGGGAGGCGTGCGCGGCGCCCCGCGCGCGTCACGCCGGGAGGCCCGCCGCCGCGTAGAGGTCGGGGCGGTAGACCGCCTCGGCCGCGGCGGCGATGTCCTCGCCCGGGGGGATCTGGCCGGCGGCGCGCATCTGCGCCAGGAGCCAGCGCACCTGGGCCGGCGCGGGGCGCTGGGCGGGGGCGCCGAGGCGCAGGTGCGCGGGGGCCGAGACCGTGCGGCCCTCCGCGTCGAGGACGATCTCGCCCGCCAGCGCGGCGGCGAGCAGGCCGGCGTCGAGGCCGAGCTGGCCGCGCCGGGCGAGGCGGTGGGCGAGGTCGCTGCGGTTGGCCGGATCGGCGCACCACAGGCCCGCCTGCGCCACCGCCCGCACCAGGGGCAGCGTGGCCTCGCCGAGGCGGGCCGGCACGGCCAGCACCTTCTCGGGCGCGTTCGGGGCGATGTCGCAGCCGAGCGCCGCGATCCGCCCGAGGCCGGCCGCCACGGCGGCCGCGCTCCACGGCGCGCCGGCGCAGTAGCCGTCGACGAGGCCCCGGGCCAGGGCCTCCACGCTGTGCTGGGGCGGCACCACCACGAGGCGCAGGGCCGCCGGGTCGAGGCCCCCCTGCTCGGCGAAGAGCCGGATCTGGTAGGTGTGGGTGGAGAACGGGTGCACGGTCCCGAGGGTCAGGGGCCGCCCGCTCCGGTGCCGCGCCTCCGCGACGCGGGCGAAGGCGCGGGCCGCGGTCCCGGCCTCGCCCGCATCGCCATCCGTTTCGGACAGGACCTGCATCTCGGCCCAGAGCGGGGCCGAGAGCGTGAGCGCGTTGCCGTTGAGGCTCAGGGCGAGCGGCACCACGAGGTCGGAGGGCGGTCCGCTGAGGGAGAGGGCGCTCGCCAGCGCCAGCGGCGCCAGCATGTGGGCGGCATCGAGGTGGCCGAGCGCCAGCCGGTCGCGCAGGGTGGCCCAGGATGGCTCGGCCGAGAGGTCGAGCTCGAGCCCCTCGGCGCGGGCGAAGCCGAGCTCGTGGGCGGCGATGAGGGGCGCTGCGTCGAGGAGCGGGATGTAGCCGACCTGCAGTCTCATGATCTCACCCGAGCAGGTCGGCGGTGGTGACGATGGCGCGGGCGATGTCGGCGATCTTGCGCTTCTCGTTCATGGCCTTGCGGCGGAGCTGCTTGTAGGCCTCGTCCTCGCTGAGGCCCTTCATGGCCATCAGGATGCCCTTGGCGCGCTCGATCAGCTTGCGGTCGGCGAGCTCGCCCCGCGCCTCGGAGAGCTCCCGCTGCAGCCGCGCAAAGGCGTTGAAGCGCAGGATCGCGATGTCGAGGATCGACTTGATGCGCTCCGGGCGCAGGCCGTCCACCACGTAGGCCGAGATGCCGGCATCGACCGCCGCCTGCATCATGGTGGCGTCCGAGCGGTCGACGAACATCGCCACCGGCCGCTCGGCGTGGCGCGAGACGCCGGACATCTGCTCCAGGATGTCCCGGCTCGGGCTCTCCAGGTGGATCACCACCACGTCGGGGCGCAGGGCGGCGACGCGCTCCATCAGGTCGGCGGTGTCGGGGATCGCCACGACGCGCCCGATGCCGGCGGCCCGCAGGCCCTCCTCGAGGATCGCCGCGCGGGCCCGGCTCGGATCGATCACGGCGACGGTGAGGCTGGATTCGGTCATCGAGGCCCGGCGGCTCGCCCGGCAAGGGCGCGGGAAGGTGCGTGACGGGTGGCGGGACGCGTCGCCCCGGCGGATGCCGCGGCGGGCGGCCCGACGCAAGCGTCGTGCCCCGGTTACACGCCGGAGAGATTGCGGCCCAGCTTCCGCCGCAAAGGGCGCCGCAACTGTCGGCGTCGCAACGCGAGCCGGGTGGAACTGAGTCGGATGCACCGGATGGACCCGCTGGCTCCCGCAACCGACGCCGCCCCGCGGGGCTCGGGCCTCGGCCTGCCCTTCCTGCCGACGCTGGCGACGGCCGTGATCGTCGCCGGGTTCTCGCTGCTCTGCCGCGAGCCAGCGGCGGTGCCGGCGGCCCCCGCGGCTCCCGCGGCGGTCGATGCCCGGGCCTTCGCCGCCGCCGGCGATACGGCGCGCCCTCACGGCGCCGCCGCGGCCGCGCCGCGGGCGCCCGCGTCCATCGCCTTCGGGCGCTTTCCCCTGGCGCCGGAGGCGTTTGCCGCCCCCGTGATCGTGGTGGCGCCGGCCCCTCGCATCGCCGCCGTGCCCGCCCCGCGGCGGGCCTGCCCGGGCCCGCGCTGCGGGGAGGCCCACCGGCCGGTCGTCGCCGCCCAGGCGCCGGAGCCTCCCCGCACGGACCCGTTCGCGAGCCGGGCCGGGACGCAGACCGCCGACGAGGAGGGCGTGCTGCCCGACTTCGCCCTCCCCTTCGCGCCCGCCACGCGGGCGCTGAGCGAGGCCGCCGCCCTGGTGCGGACCGGCGCCACGGCGCTCCGGGGCTCGGTGGCGATCGCGATGGACGGGCTTCGCTGAGGGCGCGGCCCGCGCGCCCCTCCCGACACGGCGTCCCGGCCCGCATCCTGCGTGGGGGCGGGCCTCAGGCTGGACCGGCGCGCCCGCCGGCCTAGTTGAGCCCGCAACGCAGCTTGGCAGAATCTGCACCGCAGCAACCCCACCGGGTGCGTCCGGCAGGACGGGCCCGGCGCAGGACGTCCGGCAAGGGGTGTCCCGCGAGGGGCGGCCGCATGCCCGGCGCGGCGCCGCCCGTCCCGCGAGGGTCCGGCGCATCCCACGAGGCAAGACAGGCCACGAGGCACGACATGGCCGCACGGATCGAGGATTACGCGCTGATCGGCGACGGGCGGACCGCCGCCCTGGTCAGCCGGGCGGGCAGCATCGACTGGCTGTGCTGGCCGCGCTTCGACGCGGCCGCCTGCTTCGCGGCGCTGCTCGGCACGGAGGCGCACGGCCACTGGCGGATCGCGCCGGCCGCCGCAAACGTCGTGACCAGCCGCGCCTACCGCGACGGCAGCCTCGTGCTGGAAACCGTCCACCGGACCCGCGAGGGCGAGGTGCGGGTGACGGACTACATGCCGGCCGGGGACGGCTCGCACCTGATCCGCCTCGTGGAGGGCGTGCACGGCCGGGTCGCCATGCGGATGGATCTCGCCCTGCGCTTCGACTACGGCTCGGCCGTGCCCTGGGTCTCCCACAACGAGCTCGGCGACCTGCGCGCCATCTCGGGCCCCCACAAGGTCGTCCTGCGCACCCGCGCCCACCTGCGCGGCGCCGGCCAGACCACGGTCTCGGACTTCACGGTGCATGCCGGCGAGAGCGTCGCCTTCACGCTGAGCTACGGCGCCTCCCACGAGGACGACCCGCCCCCGATCGAGCCCCGCAAGGTGCTCGGCGAGACCGACCGCTACTGGCGCGACTGGTCCCGCCACTGCGCCCGCGGCACCCCCTGGGACGCCGTGCTGCAGCGCTCGCTCCTGACCCTCAAGGCCCTGATCTACATGCCGACCGGCGGCATCGTGGCCGCCCCCACCACCTCCCTGCCCGAGCAGCTCGGCGGCGTGCGCAACTGGGACTACCGGTTCTGCTGGCTGCGCGACTCGACCTTCACGCTGCTCGCCCTGATGGATGCGGGCTACCTCGACGAGGCCCGCGCCTGGCGCGACTGGCTCCTGCGGGCGGTGGCCGGCAACCCCGAGCAGGCCCACATCCTCTACGGCATCGCGGGCGAGCGCCTGCTGCCCGAGATCGAGCTCGACTGGCTGCCGGGCTACGAGGGCGCGAAGCCCGTGCGGGTCGGCAACGCCGCGGTCTCGCAGTTCCAGCTCGACGTCTACGGCGAGCTGTTCGACGCCCTCTACCAGGCGCGGGTGCGCGGCATGCGCACCGACAAGGACGGCTGGCGGGTCGGCCTCGCCATCATGAAGCACCTGGAGACCGCCTGGCGGGAGCCCGACGAGGGCATCTGGGAGGTGCGCGGCGGCCGCAAGCACTTCGTGCACTCGAAGGTGATGGCCTGGGTCGCCTTCGACCGGGCGATCCGCAGCCACACCGACGAGACGGACGCGCCGGACGCGCCGGTGGAGCGCTGGAAGGCGATCCGCGACGAGATCCACGCCGAGGTCTGCCGGAAGGGCTTCGACCCGGAGCTGAACAGCTTCGTGCAGTACTACGGCTCCAAGGACCTCGACGCGAGCCTGCTGCTGATGGCCCACATGGGCTTCCTGCCCCAGGACGACCCCCGGGTCGTCGGCACCGTCGAGGCGATCGGCGAGCGCCTGATGCGCGACGGCTTCGTGCTGCGCTACGAGACCCACGACCAGAGCACGGACGGCCTGCCCGGCGGCGAGGGCGCCTTCCTGCCCTGCAGCTTCTGGTACGCGGACAACCTGATCGGCCTCGGACGCTGCGGCGAGGCCCGCGCCCTGATCGAGCGCCTGATCGGCGTCTGCAACGACCTCGGCCTGGTGTCGGAGGAGTATGACGTGGACGCAGGGCGCCTCGTCGGGAACTTCCCCCAGGCGTTCAGCCATGTTGCACTCGTGAACACCATCCTCAATTACAGCCGTGCGGACGGCCCCGCGCGGGAGCGGGGCGCCGGGGCGGAGGGCGCCGAGGAGACGGGACCCTCCCGTCCCGGGCGTGCCCGGCCCGGGAGCCAACGGGTGAACCCACGCGCGGTGGCGGCAGGCGTCGTGCCGCGCGGCTGATGCAGGAAGAACGAAGACCATGAGCGGAGCAGACACCGTCGCCAAGGCGGACCTCGCCGAGATCGACCGGCTCGCGATCAACACCATCCGGACGCTGGCCATCGACGCCGTGCAGAAGGCGAATTCGGGCCATGCCGGCGCGCCGATGGCGCTCGCGCCCGTGGCCTACACCCTGTGGAACCGCTACCTACGCTACGACCCGGCGCACCCGCACTGGCCGAACCGCGACCGCTTCGTGCTGTCGGCCGGCCACGCCTCGATGCTGCTCTACGGGCTCCTCCACCTCGCCGGCGTGGCGGAGAAGGACGGCGGCAACGCGCCGGCCGTGACGATCGAGGACATCAAGAAGTTCCGCCAGCTCGACAGCCGCACCCCGGGCCATCCCGAGTACCACTTCACCACCGGCGTCGAGACCACCACCGGCCCGCTCGGCCAGGGCGTGGCGAACTCCGTCGGCATGGCGATGGGCGGCCGCTTCCTCGGCGAGCGCCTGAACCGGCCGGACCTGCCCCTGTTCGACTACAACGTCTACGCGATCTGCTCGGACGGCGACCTGATGGAGGGCGTGGCCTCGGAGGCCGCCTCGATCGCCGGGCACCTGCGCCTGTCGAACCTCTGCTGGATCTACGACAACAACACCATCACGATCGAGGGCCACACCGAGCTCGCCTTCGGGGAGGAGGTGGCCACGCGCTTCCTCGCCTACGGCTGGCAGGTGCTGCGGGTCGCCGACGCCAACGACGTCCACGCCATCGCGGGCGCCCTCGAGACCTTCCTGCAATCCTCCGACCGCCCGACGCTCATCATCGTCAACTCGATCATCGGCTACGGCGCGCCGACCAAGCAGAACACCGCCAAGGCGCACTCGGACGCCCTCGGCCCCGACGAGGTGAAGGGCGCCAAGCGCGCCTACGGCTGGCCGGAGGACGCGGAGTTCCTGGTTCCGGACGGCGTCTACGACCGCTTCCGGGAGGGCATCGGCCAGCGGGGCGCGGCGCTCCACGGCCAGTGGGCCGGCTTCCTGCAGGCCGCCAAGGAGGCGGATGCGGACCACGCCGAGGACCTCGACGCCTTCCTGAACGGGCGCCTGCCCGAGGGCTGGGACCGGGACATCCCGGTGTTCCCGGCCGACGCCAAGGGGATCGCGACGCGCGAATCCTCCGGCAAGGTGCTCAACGCCATCGCGAAAGCCGTGCCCTTCCTGCTCGGCGGCTCGGCCGACCTCGCGCCCTCGAACAAGTCGAACCTCACCTTCGAGGGGGCGGGCTCGCTCACGCCCTTCGAGCCGGGCGGGCGCAACATCCACTTCGGCGTGCGCGAGCACGCCATGGGCTCCATCGTGAACGGCCTCGGCCTCGTGGGGCTTCGCGCCTACGGGGCGACCTTCCTGGTCTTCGCCGACTACATGCGGCCGCCGATCCGCCTCGCCTCCCTCATGGAGCTGCCGATCTTCCACATCTTCACGCACGATTCGATCGGCGTCGGCGAGGACGGGCCGACCCACCAGCCGGTGGAGCAGATCCTCTCCCTGCGGGCGATCCCCGGCCTCGTGACCCTGCGGCCGTGCGACGCCAACGAGGTGGCCGAGGCCTACCGGCTGATCTTCTCGCTGAAGGACCAGCCGGCGGTGCTCGCTCTCTCGCGCCAGCCCCTGCCGACCTTCGACCGGGCCACCTACGGAGCGGCCTCGGGCGTGGCCAAGGGCGCCTACGTGCTCGGCGACTGCGAGGGCGAGCCGGAGGTGATCCTGATGGGCTCCGGCTCCGAGGTGCAGCTCTGCGTCTCGGCCTACGAGGCCCTGAAGGCGGAGGGCGTCCGGGCCCGCGTCGTCTCGATGCCGTCCTGGGACCTGTTCGAGCGCCAGGACGCGGCCTACCGCGAGAGCGTGCTGCCGCCCGGCGTGCTCGCCCGCGTCGCGGTGGAGCAGGGCTCGGTGATCGGCTGGGACCGCTACGCGGGCTCGGCGGGCGCGATCATCGGCATGTCGACCTTCGGCTCCTCGGCGCCCCTCAAGGACCTGCTCACCAAGTTCGGCTTCACCCCCGACAAGGTGCTGCAGGCCGCCCGGGACCAGATCGCGCGCCACCGCGGCTGAGGCTCCTTGCTGCGCGAGGCCCCTTGCAGCCTGCGGCCCCTTGCCGATGCCCCGCAACCGCACGAGGTTCGGGGCGCGGGCGGGCCCTCCCCCGCGCCCGGGAACGGGCCGGGGGCCGAACCTGAACGACGCCCCGAGCCCCGGCCGCGGTGCCCGGGGTGGGGCGGATCATCCGAGGATCGACCGACATGAACGCGCTCAAGGCCCTGCACGCCGAACAGGATCAGGCCGTCTGGCTCGACTTCGTGGCCCGGGGCTTCATCGAGAAGGGCGAGCTCAAGGCGCTCGTCGAGGGGGACGGCCTGCGGGGCGTCACCTCGAACCCGTCGATCTTCGAGAAGGCGATCGGCGCCTCCGACGAGTACGACGGCGCCCTGAAGGCCGCCATGGAGGCGGGCGACGCGCGGGTGATCGACCTCTACGAGGGCCTCGCCATCGCGGACATCCAGGCCGCCGCGGACGTGCTCAGGCCCGTCTACGAGGCGAGCGATGGGGCGGACGGCTACGTCAGCCTCGAGGTCTCGCCCTACCTCGCCCTCGACACCGAGGCGACGCTCGCGGAGGCCCGCCGCCTGCACGAGGCGGTGGGGCGCGACAACCTGATGGTGAAGGTGCCGGCGACCCCGGAGGGCATCCCGGCGATCCGCCAGCTCACCTCGGAAGGCATCTCGATCAACGTCACCCTGCTGTTCTCGCAGAGCGCCTACGAGCAGGTGGCGCGCGCCTTCGTCGAGGGGCTCGCGGACCTCGCCCGCAAGGGCGGCGACGTCTCCCGGGTCGCGAGCGTCGCGAGCTTCTTCATCAGCCGCATCGACAGCGCGGTCGACAAGCTCCTCGACCAGAAGATTGCCGAGACCGAGGATGCCGATGCCCGGGGCTCGCTCGAAGCCCTCAAGGGCAAGGTCGCGATCGCCAACGCCAAGCTCGCCTACCAGCGCTACAAGCGCATCTTCGCGGAGGGATCGTGGACGGCGCTGGCCGACAAGGGCGCCAAGGCGCAGCGCCTGCTCTGGGCCTCCACGGGCACCAAGAACAAGGCCTACTCGGACGTGCTCTACGTCGAGGAGCTGATCGGCCCGAACACCGTCAACACCATGCCGCCGGCCACCATGGACGCCTTCCGGGACCACGGGCAGGTGCGCGCGGCCATCGAGGAGGACCTGCCCGGCGCCGAGGCCGTGATGGCGGGCCTCGCGAAGGCCGGCATCGACATCGAGGCGGTGGCGCGCCAGCTCGTCGAGGAGGGCGTGCAGCTCTTCGTGGACGCGGCCGACAAGCTCCTCGGCGCGGTGGCGGGCAAGCGCGCCGCGCTGCTGGGCCACCGCCTCGACGGGCAGAGCCTCGGCCTCGCCGACGGCCTGAAGGCCGAGACCGACAAGGCCGTGGAGGCCTGGCGGGCGAGCGGCGCCATCCGCCGTCTCTGGGCCCACGACACGTCCGTCTGGTCGAACGCCGACGAGGACAGGTGGCTCGGCTGGCTGCGCATCGTCGAGGACGAGCTCGCGCGAGCCTCCTACTACGCCGAGTTCGCGGCCTGGGTCCGCGACCGCGGCTTCACCGACGCGGTGGTGCTCGGCATGGGCGGCTCCAGCCTCGGCCCGGAGGTGCTCTCCGAGACCTACGGCCACCGCGACGGCTTCCCGAAGCTGCGCATCCTCGACTCGACCCATCCCGACGAGGTGCGGGCCGTCGAGGCGGCGGTCGACCTCTCCAGGACCCTGTTCATCGTGGCGAGCAAGTCCGGCTCGACGCTGGAGCCCAACGTCTTCCGCGACTACTTCCTCGGCCGCATGAAGGAGGTGGTCGGCGAGCGGGCGGGCGACCACTTCGTGGCGGTCACCGATCCGGGCTCCGCCATGGAGCGGGCTGCCAAGGCGGACGGCTTCCACAAGGTCTTCTACGGCGTGCCGCAGATCGGCGGGCGCTACTCCGTGCTGTCGGCCTTCGGGCTGGTGCCGGCCGCCGCCATCGGCATCGACGTCGGCGAGTTCCTGGGGATCGCCCGCGTCATGGTCCGCTCCTGCGGCCCGGCCGTGCCGCCCGCCCAGAACCCGGGCGTGCAGCTCGGCGCGGCGCTCGGCACCGCCGCGGTGACGGAGGGGCGCGACAAGGTGACGATCATCGCCTCCCCGGCGATCGCCACCTTCGGGGCCTGGGCCGAGCAGCTCATCGCCGAATCCACCGGCAAGCAGGGCAAGGGGCTGATCCCGATCGACGGCGAGCCCGTCGACGTGCCCGCGACCTACGGGCGCGACCGCTTCTTCGTGTACCTGCGCCTCGACGGCTTCGCGGACGCGCAGCAGGACGAGGCCGTGCGCAACCTGGAGCGGGAGGGCCACCCCGTCGCCCGCATCACCCTGGAGACGCTGGAGCAGCTGCCCCAGGAGTTCTTCCGCTTCGAGATGGCCACCGCGGTGGCGGGCGCGGTGCTCGGCATCAACCCGTTCGACCAGCCCGACGTCGAGGCGAGCAAGGTCGAGACCAAGAAGCTGTTCGACGCCGCCGAGGCGAGCGGGTCCCTGCCCGCTGAGACGCCGCTCTACGAGGATGAGGGCATCGCCCTCTACGCCGACCCGGCCAACGCCGACGCCCTGCCCGAGGCCCGCGAGGGGCTCGACGCGGCGCTGCGCGCCCAGGTCGGGCGGCTCAAGGACGGCGACTACGTCGCGCTCCTCGCCTACGTGCCGCGCGAGGCTGGGAACCACGCCATCCTGCAGGCGGCGCGGATCGCGCTGCGCGACAAGCGGCGCCTCGCCACCTGCCTGGAGTTCGGCCCGCGCTTCCTCCACTCGACGGGGCAGGCCTACAAGGGCGGCCCGGATTCCGGCGTGTTCGTGCAGATCACCGCCGACCCGACCGCCGACCTCGCGATTCCGGGCCGCAAGCTCGGGTTCGGCACGGTGGTTGCGGCGCAGGCCCGCGGCGACTTCGCGGTGCTGGCCGAGCGCGGCCGGCGCGCGCTGCGCGTCCACGTCAGGGGCGGCGACGTGGCCGCCGGGCTGAGGCGCATCGCGGCGGCGATCGAGGGCGCCCTGGTCTGAGGAGCACCGACCGCCTTCGCGGAGACGACCGGGGAACACGGAGAGTCAGGATGCAACTCGGCATGATCGGCCTCGGCCGGATGGGCGGCAACATCGTCCGCCGCCTCCTGCGGGACGGGCACACGGCCGTCGTGTTCGACCAGAACGCGGAAGCCGTGGCGGCGCTCGTGAAGGACGGGGCCACGGGCGCGGCGAGCCTCGAGGAGTTCGTGGAGCGGCTCGAGGCTCCCCGGGCCGCCTGGGTGATGCTGCCTGCCGGCGCGATCACCGAGGGCACGGTGGAGCGGCTCGGCGGCCTGATGGCGGCCGACGACACCATCATCGACGGCGGCAACTCCTTCTACAAGGACGACATCCGCCGCGCCGCCGACCTGCGGGCGCGGGGCATCCACTACGTCGACGTCGGCACCTCCGGCGGCGTCTGGGGCCTGGAGCGCGGCTACTGCATGATGATCGGCGGCGACAGGCCGGCCGTCGACCGCCTCGACCCGATCTTCGCGACGCTGGCCCCCGGCCTCGGCGACGTGCCCCGCACCCCCGGCCGCGAGGGGCGCGACCCCCGCGCCGAGCAGGGCTACATCCATGCGGGCCCGAGCGGGGCCGGCCACTTCGTCAAGATGGTCCATAACGGCATCGAGTACGGCCTGATGCAGGCCTACGCGGAGGGCTTCGACATCCTGAAGCACGCCAACGCGGCGGAGCTGCCGGAGGCGCAGCGCTTCGACCTCGACATCGGCGACATCGCCGAGGTGTGGCGGCGCGGCAGCGTGGTCTCCTCCTGGCTCCTCGACCTGACCGCCCAGGCCCTGGCGGGCGACGAGCAGCTCGACGACTTCTCGGGCTTCGTCGCGGATTCGGGCGAGGGGCGCTGGACGCTGAACGCGGCCATCGAGGAATCCGTGCCCGCCAACGTGCTCTCGGCAGCCCTCTACGCCCGCTTCCGCTCCCGCGAGCACGCGAGCTTCGCCGACAAGCTGCTCTCGGCGATGCGCATGGGCTTCGGCGGGCACGTCGAGCCGAAATAGGCCCGGCCGCGGCCAGGGGGGCAAAAGGTCGGAACGCGCGGGCCGGCGGCGCGTCGTCCGTCGGGTTCGACGCGCGGCCCGGGTCGCCCCCGGCCCGCGCAAGGACGGTCGAACGGCCCGAGCGTGGAGATTGCCATGACCATTCCGCTGCCCCCGGGCGCCCAGGTCTTCGCCGATGCCGACGCCGTGGCCAGGGCTGCGGCCGACCACCTCGTCGCCCTCTGCGCGGATTCCGTCGAGGAGCGGGTCTCGGTTTGCCTGTCGGGCGGCTCGACGCCGAAGCGGCTCTACGCGCTGCTGGCGAGCGAGGCCTACCGGGACCGGGTGCCCTGGTCGCGCATCCACTGGTTCTTCGGCGACGACCGCGTCGTGCCCTGGGACGATGCCCTGAGCAACGTGCGCATGGTGCGCGAGGCCTTCGGGCACGGGACGCCGGTCCCGGAGACGCACCTGCACTTCATCCCCTCCGACCTCGGGCCGGAGGCGGGTGCTGCCGCCTACGAGGACACCCTGCGCGGCTTCTACGGCTCCGGGACCCTCGAACCCGGCCGTCCGCTCTTCGACCTCGTGCTGCTCGGCCTCGGCGAGGACGGGCACACCGCCTCGCTGTTTCCCGGCAAGCCGGCGGTCGACGAGGCCCGGGCCTGGGCGGCGCCGGTGCCGGAGGCCGGCATGGATCCCCGCGTGCCGCGCATCAGCCTCACCATCCCGGCGCTGACCTCCGCGCGCTGGATCCTGTTCCTCGTCACCGGGCCCGCGAAGCGCGAGCCCCTGCGCCGCCTGGCGGCGGGCGAGGACCTGCCGGCCGGCCGCATCGGCACCGCCGGCCAGCTGATCTGGCTCCTCGACGCCGCGGCGGCCGACCGGCCCGCGTGACCGGGACGCCCCGTTGGTGAAAAATCGGGGTCCCGGGGCGCCCCGGACATAATTCCGCCGCACGCACTGCGGCTCGGTGTCGGATCGACGACGGCGAGGTGCAGGATGGCGGGCGCGGGCCTCGTTCAGATGGATCGGATCCGCCGGACTCTCGTCCCGCGGCGCGGCCGCTTCGTGCCGGGTGACCTGCGCAGCGTGCGCGGGCGCGCCGCGCCGAGCCACCTCGCCGGTGCGATGGTGGGCGGCCTCGCGGGGCTCGGCGTGCTGGCCGCCGCGGCCCTCACCCTCCTGGTCGGCATGGTCCCGTCAGGCCATCGCGGCGCGGCGGAGCCGGCCGAAGCCCTCGCCCAGGCCCGGGTGGAGATCGCCACGCCGGTCCGGACCGAGCCGCCGGCTCCCCCGTCCGCGGTGGCCGAAGCCGCCGCCGCGCCGGCGAGCTTTCCGTCCGTGGCGGCGCCCTCGCCTGCATCCTTGCCTGCCCCCTCGCCCGTCCCCCTGCCCGCCTCCGTCGCGGCAGCGCCCGCCAAGGCGCCCCAGAAGGCCGCCCAGGCCGGCCTCAGCCTCGACATGCTGCCGACCCTCGGCGAGGGCGCCTTCGACGTCGAGGAGCCCGCCCCAGCCCCCGCGGTCGCGCCCAAGGCCCCCCCGCGCCGCGCGGCTCCGCCCGCGCGTCGCGCGGACGCGCCGCGGCCGAACTGAGGCCGCCCGCGACGCCTCCGGAGCGCCGGGATCGGCGCCCGCTCAGGTGAAGTGCTTCGAGAGCTTCAGCCCTTGAGCCTGGTAGTTGGAGCCCGCGCCGGCGCCGTAGAGCGTGGCGGGCCGCTCCGCCATCCGCTCGTAGACGAGGCGCCCGACGATCTGGCCGTCCTCCAGCAGGAAGGGCACGTCCCGCGAGCGCACCTCCAGCACCGCGCGGGCGCCGGACCCGCCGGCCTCCGCGTAGCCGAAGCCGGGGTCGAAGAACCCCGCGTAGTGCACCCGGAACTCGCCCACGAGGGGATCGAACGGCACCATCTCGGCCGCGTGGTCGGGGGGAACCTGCACGGCCTCCTTCGAGGCCAGGATGTAGAACTGGCCCGGGTCGAGGATCAGGGTGCGCGAGGGATGGGCCGTCAGCGGCTCCCAGTACTCCGCCGTGCGGTGGGCCCCCGGCCGGTCGACGTCCACGAGGCCGGTGTGGCGCTTCGCCCGGTAGCCGACGAGGCCCTCGAAGCCCGCGAGATCCACCGAGACCGCGACGCCGCCCGTGAACGAGGGCTGGGCCGCGCTGACGAGGGGGGTTGCGGCGTGCAGCGCCGCGAGCTCGGTGTCGCGCAGGCGCGGCTCGCCCCGGCGGAAGCGGATCTGCGACAGGCGCGAGCCCGTGCGTACCAGGACCGGGAAGGTGCGCGGCGAGATCTCGGCGTAGAGCGGCCCGGCATAGCCCGCCTCCACCTGGTCGAAGGCGGCGCCCCGGTCGGTGATCACGCGGGTGAAGACGTCGATGCGGCCCGTCGAGCTCTTCGGGTTGGCGCTGGCCGCGAGGCCCTCCGGCAGCGCCAGGTGCTCCTGCAACTCCGCGATGTAGACGCAGCCGGTTTCCAGCACGGCGCCGGGGCGCAGGTCGATCGCGTGCAGCGCCAGCATGTCGAGGCAGGCGGAGACCGGCCGCGCGCCCGGCAGGAAGCTGGTGCGGACCCGGTAGGCGCGGGCGCCGAGGCGCAGGTCGAGGCTCGCGGGCTGGATCTGGTCGGCGGCGTAGGGCTGGTCCGGGCGGATCGCCCCGTCCCGCGTCAGCGCCGCGATCGCCTGGGCGGGCAGGATGCCGCTCGGGGGCGCGGAGGCGGCCGCGGCCGGTTCCGGTGCGTGCCGCGCGCCGCGCGACGTGTGCCTTGCCATCTGCGCGCCTGCCCGATCCGGTTTCTCCCGCCTTTTTCGTGCGCAAAGGCCTAAGGGGCCGTTAAGTCCTCGGAGCGGGCGAGGCGGGACAGGATCCGGGCGAGCGCCAGCCGGGCGCAGGCGCCGATCGCCACGAGGCCGGCGAGCGCGCTGGCCAGCACCGGGAACGCGTCGGGCCAGAGGAGCAGGGCGAGGGCGCCCGCGGCGAGCCCGAGGGCCTCGCCGAGGCCGAGGACCAGGGAGGGCAGGCCGAAGGCGGCGGGCACGCCGACGCGCGCGGCCGGCCGCCGGAGGAGCGCGCGTCCGAGGGTGTCCAGCCCGAGTCCGGCGAGGAGGGCGGCGGCCGGCCAGAGGTTCGGATCGGGCGCGGCGGCGGCGCGCAGGATCGCGATGCCGGCCAGCACCGCCAGCACCAGGGACCGCAGCGGCGGGCGACGCAGCGCCCTCGGCGCGCCGCCGCCCCGGCCTGCGGGGCGTGCCGGCTCACCGGGGCCCGAACGCGCGAGGACCGGCTCGACCATGGTCCGCAAAACTTCCCGTTGTAGGCGCGACGTATTCCGCCGCGATTGACGTCGAATCCGGTGCCACGTACCACGAGGCTCCACGGCCGGAGAAGCTGCTTGCCGGTCCCGGCTGGGCGGGACGCGGCGCACGGGAGGCTTTGCGGACGATGTACAAGGCCGAGACGCGCGGAATCAGCGTGACCGTGATGCCCCGCTTCGTCGAGGAGGAATCCTCCCCCGGCGAGAGCCGCTACTTCTTCGCCTACACGGTCGAGATCGTGAACAACGGCTCCGAGCAGGTGCAGCTCCGCTCGCGCCACTGGCGCATCATCGACGGGCGCGGCTCCCTGCAGGAGGTGCGCGGCGCCGGCGTCGTCGGCAAGCAGCCGGTGCTCGAGCCCGGCGAGTCGTTCAGCTACACCAGCGGCTGCCCCCTCACGACGCCGGACGGCCTGATGGCCGGCAGCTACACCATGGCGACGGTCGCGGGGGAGAGCTTCGAGGCCGAGATCCCGGCCTTCTCCCTCGACAGCCCGCACGTCCACCGCAGCCTGCACTGACGGGACCGCGCGCCGCGACCCTCGCCGGGTTGGCGCGCGGGCGAGCGGCCGCTATCTCCCCTCCCCGGTGGCGCCGGCCCCACCCGTCCGAGCCGCGCCGGAGGATGCACACGCGATGCCGGGATCCGGAGAGCGCCTGAGCCCGCTCGAACTCCTCGCGCGCCTCGTCGCCCACGACACGGAGAGCGCCAAGCCGAACCTGCGCCTGATCGACGAGGTCGCGGCCTACCTCGACGGCTGGGGCGTGCCGCACGTCCGCGTGCCGAGCGCGGCCGGCGACAAGGCGGCGCTCTTCGCGACCGTCGGCCCGATGCAGGACGGCGGGGTCGTGCTCTCGGGGCACACCGACGTGGTGCCGGTGACGGGCCAGGCCTGGACGGGCGACCCCTTCACCCTGCGGGTCGCGGAGGGCCGGGCCTACGGCCGCGGCGCCGTCGACATGAAGGGCTTCTGCGCGCTCGCCCTCGCGGCGGTGCCGGAGTTCCTGGCCGCCGACCTGAAGCGGCCGATCCACATCCTGCTCTCCTACGACGAGGAGACCACCTGCCTCGGCGTCGCCGACACCATCGCGCGCTTCGGCGCCGACCTGCCGCGCCCGGGCGCCGTGATCGTCGGGGAGCCGACCGACCTCGACGTGGCGGACGCCCACAAGAGCATCGTCACCTACTTCACCACGGTGCACGGCCACGAGGCGCACTCGGCCAAGCCGATGCTCGGCGCCAACGCCGTGATGGCGGCCTGCGACCTCGTGGCGGAGCTGAACGGCATCGCCGACGCGATGATCGCCCGCGGCGACGCCTCCGGCCGCTTCGACCCGCCGAGCACCACGGTCCATGTCGGGACGATCCAGGGCGGCACGGCCCGCAACATCCTGCCGAAGGCCTGCACCTTCCACTGGGAGTTCCGCGGCCTGCCGGACCTCGACATGGGCGAGATCCCGGCCCGCTTCGCCGAGGCCGCCGAGCGGGTGACCCGCGAGCGGCTCAACCGCTACGGCGCCTTCGGGCGGATCGAGACGGTCGAGGAGGTCGCGGTGCCGGGCCTCGCCCCCGATCCGGGCTCCGAGGCCGAGCGCCTCGCCCTGCGGCTCGCGGGGCGCAACCGCACGATCTCGGTGCCCTACGCCACGGAGGCCGGCCGCTTCCAGGTCGCCGGCATCCCCACCGTGGTCTGCGGCCCTGGCTCGATCGACCAGGCCCACCAGGCCGACGAGTTCATCACCCTCGAGGCCCTGGAGGCCGGCGCCGCCTTCATGCGCCGCCTGCGGGCGGCGTGCGCGGCATGACCCGCAAGGTGGCGCCCGAGGCCGTGCGGCTGCGGCCGCTGGAGCGCGAGGACCTGAAGTTCGTCCACCAGCTCAACAACAACGACAGCATCATGCGCTACTGGTTCGAGGAGGCCTACGAGTCCTTCGCCGAGCTGGCGCAGCTCTGCGAGCGCAACATCCACAACCAGACCGAGCGGCGCTTCATCATCGCCGCGGCCGACGGGCAATCCGCCGGCATGGTCGAGCTCGTCGAGATCAACCACCTGCACCGGCGCTGCGAGTTCCAGATCGCGGTGCACCCGTCCTTCCAGGGGCGGGGCTTCGCCCGGACGGCGACCCACATCGCCATCGACTACGCCTTCAGCGTGCTCAACATCCACAAGCTCTACCTGCACGTGGACCGCGACAACGCCCGCGCGGTGCGGATCTACGAATCCTGCGGCTTCATGGCGGAGGGCGTCCTGCGGGACGAGTTCTTCGTCAACGGCAAGTACCGCGACGCCGTGCGGATGTGCCTGTTCCAACCCGACTACCTCGCCCGCCGCGGCGGCGGCCCCATCACGGAGCCGGTGCTGCGCACGTGAGGAGGCGGACGGGTCGCCCGTCCGCCTCCTTCGCTGCGCCTCTACTGCTGGCCGCGGCCGGCCTTCATGGAGCCGCCTGCACCGCCGCGGTCCTGGCCGCCACGGTCCATCCCGCCGCGATCCTGGCCGCCGCGCTCCATGCCACCGCGGTTCATGCCGCCGCGGTCCTGCCCGCCGGCGTTCATGCCGCGGTCGGCGCCGCCCCGGTCGGAGGCGTTGCGGATGCCGCTCTGCTCGCCCCGGTTGCCGCCGTCGCGCTGGGCGTTGCGTTCGGGCCCGCGCTCGGTGCTCATGCGCCGGTCCTCGCCCCGCCGGCTCTCGCCGCTTCGGGCCTCGCTGCGGAAGCCCTCGTTGCGCTCGCCGCGGACGCTGGTGCGGGTCTCGGTGCGGTCGCGCTCGCGGAAGTTCGCGTTGACGGTGCCGCCGCGGCGCTCGGTCGTCGAGACGGTGAGGCGGCGATACTCGGGCGAGCCGTAGACGACGCGCTGGCCGCGGACCACCACGTAGCGCTCCCGGCCCTCGCGCACGGTCACGAGGCGGCGGTACTCGGGTGAGCCGTAGACCACGCGCTGGCCGCGGATCACCACGTAGCGCGGGCCGCTGCTGCGGCGCTCGGTGACGATCAGGCGCCGGTACTCGGGGGAGCCGTAGACGACGCGGCGGCCGCCGATGAACACGAAGCGGCCCTCGCGGCGGTGCTCGCCGGCGACGTGGTCGTGCCGGATGTCGGTGCGGGACCGGACATCCGTGCGGGTGCGGGTCTCGGAACGGTCCTGACGGCGGTCGAGGCGCTCGCCCCGGGCCTCGTCGCGGCCGGTGCGGGTCTCGGTGCGTCCGCGCTCCGCCCGGTCTCCGGTCTGGTCGCCCCGGTCCGCCGCGCGGCCCGTGCCGGCCTCGCCATCGCGTCCGGCCCGGCCCTGCATGCCGTCCGGCCGTCCGGCCTGCTGGCCCGAGGTGCCGCGCTCCTCGCCGCCGCGGGCGGCACGCTCGCCGGCCCCGCCGGCCTTCATGCTCGACTCGGAGCCGCCGCGGGCGCCTGCCCCCGCTCCGCCGCGCTCCGCGCCACCGGCCGCGCCCTGCGCGTAGACCGAGGTGCTGAGGAGCAGGGCCGCCAATCCAACTGCGAATGTCCGCATGGTTGTTTCCTCCTATGACGATCGACGCTCCGAAACGCCGAAGGTCCGAAAAGGGTTCAACCAGAAATGAAGCTGTTCTGCTGAGGCGGAACCAGTAAGCGAGTCCGGCAGTTCAGAGCCTGAGCTTGGCCGTTCGGCAGATCTGCTTTTGCGGGCGATGCAACATTGCGCGCTACTGGCTCGGGCGCGCCTCGATCTCGCGCTCGACCTCGGCCGGGTCGAGATCGTAGCGGCGCGAGCAGAACTCGCAGGTGATGACGATGCGCCCGTCCTCCGCCACCATGTCCCGGCGGTCCTCCGGCGTGAACGAGCGGATCATCCCCATCACGCGCTCCCGCGAGCAGCGGCAGGTCTCGCGCACGCCCTGGGCCTCGAACACCCGCACGCCGCGCTCGTGGAACAGGCGGTAGAGCAGGCGCTCGCTCGACACGGCGGGGTCGACGAGCTCGTGGTCCTCCACGGTGCCGACGAGGGAGCGGGCCTCCACCCAGGCGTCGTCCTCGGGCGCGGCGGCGCCCAGATGCGCGTGGCTCTCCGGGATGTCGCCGGGCGGCAGGTCGGCGAGGCGCGCCCGGTCGATCGACTGGGGCAGGAACTGCACCAGCAGGCCCCCGGCCCGCCAGCGGGTCTCGCCGTCCTCGAAGGCCTCGGCCACCGCGAGGCGCACCTGCGTGGGGATCTGCTCGGACTGGCGGAAGTACTGGTGGGCGGCCTCCTCCAGGGTCTGGCCCTCGAGCGCCACCACGCCCTGGTAGCGGCTCGCCGCCGAGCCCTGGTCGATCGTCATGGCGAGGTGGCCGGGCCCCAGGAGGTCGCCGGCCCGCAGGGGGCCGCTCCCGAGCGCCGCCACCTGCTCCGCGTCGAAGCGGGCGGTGGCGCGCAGGCGGTCCGGCGCCTCGAAGTCGACCACGATCATCGCCACCGGCCCCTCGGTCTTGGTCTGGAGCTGGAAGCGGCCCTCGAACTTGAGGGAGGCGCCGAGCAGGGCGGTGAGGGCCGCGGCCTCCCCGAGGAGCCGCGCCACCGGGTCCGGGTAGCCGTGGCGGCGCAGGATGGTGTCGACGGACGGCCCCAGCCGCACGACGCGCCCGCGCACGTCGAGGGCCTCGACCGCGAAGGGCAGCACGGCGTCGTCGCCGCTCGCGTGGCCGTTGCCGAGGGGACGGGCGGGATTCGGGGAGGTCTCGGTACCGGAGGTCATGGCCCCTTCCACTGATTGATGCTGCGGATGCGGCACGCGCCACCGCGCCCGGCCGGGCACGGCCCTCTCCCGCACGGGGCGGGCAAGCCCGTCGCGCCGCCGAGGGATCACGGGGGTGCCGCGAGGCGATGGGTCCGAGCCGAAACCGGGGGAGGAGCGGCTGGCCCCGCTCCCTGCCCATATAGGAAGCCGGGGCGGCCCCCGCGAGGGGCCCGCCTCAGAGCCCGTTCGCGTGGAGGCACCAGGCCAGGATGCCCTTCTGGGCGTGCAGGCGGTTCTCGGCCTCGTCGAACACCACCGATTGCGGGCCGTCCATCACCTCGGCCGTCACCTCCTCGCCGCGATGGGCCGGCAGGCAGTGCATGAAGATCGCGTCCTTGCCGGCCGCGCCCATCAGCCGGGCGTTCACCTGGTAGGGCCCGAGCAGGTTGTGGCGGTGGTGGTCGTCGTCGTCGCCCATGGAGACCCAGCAATCGGTCACCACGGCGTCGGCGCCGTCCACCGCCTCGAACGGGTCCTCGGTGACGTTGACCCGCGCGCCCTCCGCGCGGGCCCAGTCCACGAGGGAGGCCGGCATCGCCAGCTCCGGCGGGGCGGCGACGTTGAGGGTGAAGTCGAGGCGGGCGGCGGCGTGGACCCAGCTCGCCAGCACGTTGTTGCCGTCCCCCGACCAGGCCACGGTGCGGCCGCGGATCGGCCCGCGATGCTCCTCGAAGGTCATCACGTCGGCCATGATCTGGCAGGGATGCGAGACCTTGGTGAGCGCGTTGATCACCGGCACGGTGGCGTTCTCGGCGAGCTCCAGCATCTGCCCGTGGTCGAGGATGCGGATCATGATCGCGTCGACGAAGCGGGACAGCACCCGGGCGGTGTCGCCGATGGTCTCGCCGCGGCCGAGCTGCATCTCGCTGCCCGTCAGCATCAGGGTCTCGCCGCCGAGCTCGCGCATGGCGACGTCGAAGGAGACGCGGGTGCGGGTGGAGGGCCGGTCGAACACCATCGCCAGGAACCGGCCGGCGAGCGGGCGCTCGGCCGCCGGCTCGCCCTTGCGGCGGCGGCCCTTGATGGCGGCGGCGGTGTCGAGGACGCGGCGCAGCTCGGGCCCGGAGAAGTCCTTGAGGTCGAGGAAGTGCCGGGGGCCGGCGCTCGGGCCGTTGGGCGCGGAGGTCATCAGGGGAGACATGAGAGGACGGTCATCTGGGAACGAGGAAGGCGCGGGCTCACTCCGCCGCGCCGCGCTGGGCCTGATCGAGCTGGGCCCGGGCGAAGCCGGCGGCCGTGGCCTCGAGGCGCTCCAGCGCCGCGGCGACCTCGGCCTCGCCGATGATCAGCGGAGGCAGGAGTCGGACCACGTTGTCGCCGGCCGGGATCACCAGCAGGTGCTCGGCGCGGGCGGCCGCCGCGAAGTCGGTGTTCGTCACGCCGAGCTTCAGGCCGAGCATCAGGCCCTCGCCGCGGATCTCCCGCACCACGTCGGGGAAGCGGTCGCTGAGGCTCGCGAGGCGCTGCTTGAGGAGGAGCCCGGTGCTGCGGACATGCGCGAGGAAGCCCTCGCCCAGCACCACGTCGAGGACGGCGTTGCCGACCGCCATGGCGAGGGGGTTGCCCCCGAAGGTGGTGCCGTGGCTGCCCGCCACCATGCCGCGGGCGGCCTCGGCCGTGGCGAGGCACGCGCCGAGCGGGAAGCCGCCGCCGATGCCCTTGGCGGCGCTCAGGATGTCCGGGGCGATCCCCGACCACTCGTGCGCGAAGAGCCTGCCGGTGCGCCCGACCCCGGTCTGCACCTCGTCCATGATGAGGAGGAGCCCGCGCTCGTCGCAGAGCCGGCGCAGGCGGCGCAGTTCGTCGTGCGGGATCACCCGCAGGCCGCCCTCGCCCTGGATCGGCTCGATCATCAGCGCGGCGGTCTCCGGCGTGATGGCGGCATCGAGCGCCGCGGCGTCGCAGACCGGCACCTGGTCGAAGCCCTCGACCTTCGGGCCGAAGCCCTCGATGTACTTGGCCTGGCCCCCCGCCGCGATGGTCGCGAGGGTGCGCCCGTGGAAGGCGCCCTCGAAGGTGATGATGCGGTAGCGCTCCGGGTGGCCGCCGGCCGCGTGGTACTTGCGCGCCATCTTGATGGCGGCCTCGTTCGCCTCCGCGCCCGAGTTGGCGAAGAAGGCGACGTCCGCGAAGGTGGCCTCCACGAGGCGCCGGCCGAGGCGCTCGCCCTCGGGGATCTCGAACAGGTTCGAGACGTGCCAGAGCCGCTCCGCCTGGGCGGTCAGCGCGGCGACGAGGTGGGGGTGGGCGTGGCCCAGCGCGTTGACGGCGATGCCGGCGCCGAAATCGAGGTATCGCTCGCCGCCGCGCGCCTCCAGCCACGCGCCCTCCCCCCGCTCGAAGGCGATCGGGGCCCGGGCATAGGTCGGCAGAAGGGCGGATGTCACGGGTCCGTCTCCGTCGCGCGAGGGGCGGCGGGCGCGATGCGGCCCGCTCCAAATGAAAGTGCCGCCTCGGGGACGGGCGGCACGCGCGCGATTACTATGAAAAGCGCCCGCTCTGTCAATGACGGGGCAGGTTCACACGGACGACATGCCTGCCGGCGAGGCTGTCGAGCGCCGGCCGGCGAGGCTGCTGCGCGGGTCCCTGCGCGGTGCGGCTTGCGCGCCGGCGCGCGGGCGTGCTTTGCGGAAGCCGACGCCGGGGGACCCGGCGCGCGGGCAACGACGGGGAGGAGCGCATGAGCACGATCAAGCAGAACCTGGAGCGCCTGGGGCTGAGCCTGCCGAAGGCGGCCGCACCCGTGGCGAACTACGTGCCCTTCGTGCGCACCGGCAACCTCGTGGTGATCTCGGGCCAGATCTGCTTCGGGGCGGACGGCAAGCTCGCCCCCGCCCACACCGGCAAGCTCGGCGCCGAGGTCGGCGTCGCGGAGGGCGTCGCGGCCGCGCGCCTCTGCGCCCTCAACGTGCTCGCCCAGCTCGAGGCGGCGGTGGGCGACCTCGACCACGGCGTCGAGCAGTGCGTGCGGCTCGGCGGCTTCATCAACGCGGTGCCGACCTTCGCGGGGCTCGCCGGCATCATGAACGGCGCCTCCGACCTGATGGTGGAGCTCCTCGGCGACCGCGGCCGCCACGCCCGCTCGACGGTCGGCGTCGCCGAGCTGCCCCTCGACGCGGCGGTCGAGGTCGAGGCGATGTTCGCGGTGCGCTGAGGCTCCCGTGACGAACGCCCCCGCGAACGCTCCCGCCTGGCTCACCGCCCGCCCCATCGCCCATCGGGGCCTGCACGACCGCGCGGCGGGCATCCCCGAGAACTCGCAGGCGGCGGCCGAGGCCGCGGTGGCGGGCGGCTACGCCATCGAGTGCGACGTGCAGGCGAGCGCCGACGGCGAGGCCATGGTCTTCCACGACGTGGCCCTCGGCCGCCTCACGGAGGCGAGCGACCCGGTCGCGTCGCGCAACGCCGCGGCGCTGGCCGAGCTGCGCCTCGCGGGCACGGGCGAGCGCATCCTCACCCTGCCGGACTTCCTCGCCCGGATCGCCGGGCGCACGCCGCTGATCGTCGAGATCAAGTCCCTCTACACCGGCGACCTCGGCCTCGCCCGCCGGGTCGCGGCGGTGGTGGCGGACTATGCCGGCCCGGTGGCGCTCAAGTCCTTCGACCCCGCGATCGTGGCGGCGCTGGCCGACCTCGCCCCGCAGGTGCCCCGCGGCATCGTCGGCGAGAGCACGCAGGACGACCCCGTCTACGCGCGACTGTCCGCGCAGGCGCGCCGGTCGGTCGCGAACCTCCTGCACGTCGGCGAGACCCGGCCCGACTTCGTCTCCTGGCGCGTCGACGACCTGCCCTGCGCGGTCACGCACCTCTGCCGGACGCTCGGCCGCCTGCCCGTGATGACCTGGACGGTGCGCACCCCCGAGCAGCGCGCGGCGGCCGAGGCCCACGCGGACCAGATGGTGTTCGAGGGCTTCCGGCCGTGAGCCTACCGGGGTAGCGGCCGCAGCCCGTCGAGGAAGGCCGCGACCTCGCGCCGGTTCCACGAGGCGCCCTCGCTCCAGAAGCGGAGGAGCGGAGCGTGGTTCTGGCGGACCCAGGCGATGACCCGCGGCGCCGCGGGCCGCGAGACGGACGGCGCCAGGAAGTCGTCGCGGATCCGGGGCTCCGGGCCGATCGAGACGATGAGGCAGGGCAGGTCCCGCCCGGCGCGACCCGGATACCACTTCACGCGCGGGCCGTGGGACCCGAGGGCCGTCGAGACGAACACCGTCCCGGGGATCCCGGTATCCTGCTCGTCGAGATTGGCCATCTCGCTCAGAACGTCATCGGCGAAGTCGTCGGGAGGGCCTGGCCGGACGGCCTGGCTCGCCTCTGGGCACATCGGAACACCGTAGCGAGGGAACGCGACTCGGCCGCAGCATGAACCGGCCGAAACCGGGCCGCAAGCCGTCCGGGCGCCGGCCTGCGACGGTGCGGAACCGCGGGTCGCCTTGCCCCACCGCGCCGCCCGGCTAGATTGGCCCCATGCAAGCACCCGGCACGCCGTCGCGGGACGTCACGGAACTGCGGGTCCGGGCGCTCACCGGCCTCAAGGAGATCGGCGCCGCGGCCTGGGATGCCTGCGCCACCTCGGCCGAGACCCTGGGGGCCGGGGACGAGACCCACAACCCCTTCGTCTCCCACGCCTTCCTGTCGGCGCTGGAGGATTCGGGCTGCGTCTCGCGCCGCTCCGGCTGGCTGCCGCTCCACGTGGCGGTGGAGCAGGGCGAGCGGACGATCGGGCTGGCGCCCTGCTACCTGAAGTCCCACAGCCAGGGCGAGTACGTGTTCGACCACGGCTGGGCCGACGCCTACGAGCGGGCCGGGGGGCAGTACTACCCGAAGCTCCAGGTGAGCGTGCCGTTCACGCCCGTGACGGGTCCGCGCTTCCTGATCGCCCCCGGCACGGCGCCGGAGACGGCGGTCTCGGGGATCGTCGCCGGCCTGCGGGCGCTGCGGGCCGAGACGGAGGCGTCCTCGATCCACGTCACCTTCATGCGCGAGGCCGAGTGGGAGGCCGCGGGGGCGTTGGGCTTCCTGAAGCGCACCGACCAGCAGTTCCACTGGGAGAACCCGGGCTACGGCGGGTTCGAGGACTTCCTCGGCGCGCTGAGCGCCCGCAAGCGCAAGGTGATCCGCCGGGAGCGGCGCGACGCGCTCTCGGGCGGCATCACGGTGGAGCACGTCACCGGCGCCGACCTCACCGAGGCCCACTGGGACGCCTTCTTCGCGTTCTACGTCGATACCGGCGCGCGCAAGTGGGGGCAGCCCTACCTCAACCGCCGCTTCTTCTCCCTCATCGGGGAACGGATGCCGGAGCGGATCCTGCTCGTGATGGCGCGGCACGGCGGGCGGTACGTGGCCGGCGCCCTCAACCTGATCGGCGATGCCGCCCTCTACGGGCGCAACTGGGGCTGCGTGGAGGATCACCCGTTCCTCCACTTCGAGCTGTGCTACTACCAGGCCATGGATTTCGCGATCGCGCGCGGGCTGCGCCGCGTCGAGGCGGGGGCGCAAGGCGAGCACAAGCTCGCCCGGGGCTACCGCCCGGTGCTGATGCACTCGGCCCACGACATCGCCGACCCGGCTCTGCGCCGGGCGGTGGCCGACTACCTGGTGCGCGAGCGCGCACACGTCGACGCCGCGGTCGGCGTCCTCGACGACCTCACCCCCTTTCGACGCGATGGCCAGGGAGATTCCCGATGACGGCGCTTGACCGGATCCGGACCTATGCGGACGAGCTGACGGCGCTCCGGCACGACATCCACGCGCATCCGGAGATCGGCTTCGAGGAGGTGCGCACCTCCGGCATCGTCGCCGGCCTGCTCGAGGGCTTCGGCATCGAGGTCCATCGGGGCCTCGGCGGCACCGGGGTGGTCGGCGTCCTCAAGGGGCGCTCCGACAACGGCCGCCGCATCGGGTTGCGGGCCGAGATGGACGCGCTGCCGATCGAGGAGGCCACCAACCTGCCCTACCGCTCGACGGTGCCGGGCAAGATGCACGCCTGCGGCCACGACGGCCACACCACGATGCTCGTCGGCGCCGCCCGCTACCTCGCCGAGACCCGCGACTTCGACGGGACCGCGGTGTTCGTGTTCCAGCCCGCCGAGGAGGGGCTCGGGGGCGCCCGCGCGATGCTGCGGGACGGGCTCTTCGAGCGGTTCCCGGTGGACGAGATCTACGCGATCCACAACGCCCCGAACGGGCCCCACGGGCATCTGCGGCTCCGCCCCGGGCCGATCATGGCGGCGGCCGACTTCTTCGACATCCGGATCACGGGGCGCGGCATCCACGCGGCGCAGCCCCACCAGGGCATCGACCCGATCCTCGTCGCCACGGTGCTGGCGCAGGGCCTGCAGTCGATCGTGTCGCGCAACGCCGATCCGCTGAAGTCGATCGTGGTCTCGATCACCCAGATCCACGCGGGTGCGGCCTACAACGTCATCCCCGAGACCGCCCACCTCGCCGGTACCGTGCGCACCTTCGACGCGGGCCTGCGCACGCTCGCCGCCGAGCGCATCCGCGCGCTCGCGGCCGGCTACGCGGCGGCCTACGGCGCCGAGATCGCGGTGGAGATCGACGACGTGTTCTCCGTCCTGGAGAACAGCGCCGACCAGGCGGCCGCCGCCGCCGAGGTCGCCGCCGAGGTGTTCGGGGCCGACCGGGTCGATCCCGATTGCACGCCCCGCATGGGCAGCGAGGACTTCGCCGACATGGTGATGGCGGTGCCGGGCGCCTATGCCTGGATCGGCGCCACCCCGGGCCCCGGCCTGCACAACGCCGCCTTCAACTTCGACGACAGCGTGATCCCCCTCGGCAGCGCCTACCTGGCCCGCCTGGTGGAGCGCCGCACCGCCGCCTGAGCCAACCCCGAGCCGCCCCAGCACCGCCGATGACGAGCCTCCACGACTTCACGCCCCGCGCCGCGGATGGCGGCCCGCACCCGATGGCGCAGTATCGCGGCCGGGTCGTGCTCGTCGTCAACACCGCCTCGAAATGCGGCTTCACCCCGCAATACGAGGGGCTCGAGGCGCTCTGGCGCCGCCACCGCGAGGCCGGGCTCGTGGTGCTCGGCTTCCCCTGCAACCAGTTCGGCGCGCAGGAGCCGGGCGACGCCGCCGAGATCGCCCGGTTCTGCGCGCTGAGCTACGACGTCACCTTCCCGGTGCTCGGCAAGGTCGCGGTGAACGGGCCGGAGGCCGACCCCCTCTTCGCCCACCTCAAGGCCGAGCGGCCGGGCGTCCTCGGGACCGAGGGTATCAAGTGGAACTTCACCAAGTTCCTGGTCGGCCGCGACGGCCGCGTCATCGGCCGCTACCCGCCCCAGGCGAAGCCCGCGGCGCTGGAGGCCGACATCCTGGCGGCGCTGGCGGAGCGCGACGGGGTCGACGGCGCTGGGATCTGATCCCCCGCTCCGCCGGATCGGGGCCGCGCCGGCGCCTCAGGCCGGCTGCGGCGCCCCCTCCACCACGCCCTTGGCCGCCCCCTTCGCTGCCCCCTTGGCCATGGCCTGCGCCTCGATGAACACCCGCGTGACGTTCCGGGCGCGGGCCTTCAGCTCGGCGTCGAGGCTCGCCACGATGCGCTCGACCTCGCCCGCGCTGAGGTCGTCGGCGAGGTCGAGGCTGACGTTCACGAGGATGTCCGAGGGGCCCATGTGCTGGGTCAGGATCTCGTTGACGTGGCGCACGCCGGGCTCGGCCCGGACGATCGCCTCGATCGCGGCGACGATCTCGGGGTCCGCCGCCTCGCCGATCAGCAGGCCGTGGGTCTCGATCATCAGGAAGATCGCCATGCCGACGAGCACGAGGCCGATGCCGATGGAGGACCAGCCGTCGAGCACCGGCATGTCGAGGACGTGGCCGAGGACCACGCCCGCGAGGGCGATGACGAGGCCGATGAGCGCCGCGACATCCTCCACCAGCACCGTGAACAGGGCCGGGTCCTTGCTGCGCCGGATCGCCGTGATGGGCGGGCGCTCGCCCTTCTCGGCCCAGAACGAGCGCAGGGCGACGAGGCAGGAATAGCCCTCGGCCGCCACCGCGAAGCCGAGGATCGCCACGTTCACCCAGAAGCCCGAGAGGTGGTACCCCCAGACCGTCGAATCGACGATCGGCTCCGGATGCTGGATCTTGTGGATGCCCTCGTAGATCGCGAAGGCGCCGCCGCCGAGGAAGATGAACAGCGCCACGATGAAGGCGTAGAAGTAGACCTCGCGCCCGTAGCCGAAGGGGTGCCGGGCATCCGCCGGCTTCTTCGCCCGCTTCAGGCCGACGAGGAGCAGGATCTGGTTGGCGGTGTCGACGAGGGAGTGCGCCCCCTCGGCGAGCATGGCCGAGCTGCCCGTGAGGGCGGCGCCCACGAACTTCGCCGCCGCGATCGCGAGGTTCGCCCCGGCGGCCGTGTAGATGGCGCCCGTGCTCTCGTGTGCCATGTCCCTCTGGTCCCCGGCTGCTCCGGGTCGAGAAGCCGCGCCGGCCGCTTCCGGTTCCGCGCGCGGTGGACGCCGCGGGCCGGCCCGTGCAACCTGCCCGCCGAGGGTGGGGCGCCGCACGTCCCGCAACCTGCCCCGGGGAGACGCCATGACCACGCCCGCCTACGAGCCCGGCAACATCTTCGCCAAGATCCTGCGCGGCGAGATCCCGGCCCACCGGGTCTACGAGGACGACCACACCCTGGCCTTCATGGACGTGATGCCCCAGGGCGAGGGGCACACGCTGGTCATCCCGAAGGCTCCGGCCCGGAACCTCCTCGACGCCGAGCCGGCCTCCCTGGCGGCCGTGGCGGCCACCGTGCAGCGCGTGGGGCGGGCCGTGAAGGCGGCCTTCGCGGCCGACGGCCTGACGGTGTTCCAGTACAACGAGCCCGCGAGCGGGCAGACGGTGTTCCACCTGCACTTCCACATCGTGCCCCGGCACGAGGGCGTGCCCCTGGGCCGGCACGAGGGCGGCATGGCCGACCCGGCGGTGCTCGCCGACCACGCGGCGCGAATCCGCGCCGCTCTCGAAACTTGAATCATTGGCGCGAATCCGCGCCGCTCTCGAAACCTGAATCACTGGCGCGGATCCGCGCCGCTCTCGGAACCTGAATTGCTGGCGCGAATCCGTCCTGCGCCCGAAGCCTGGGCCGGCGGCGCGCGTCAGGCCGCGGGCTGCGCGGCCGGCTGGGCGAGGGTGGCGAGGAGCCGGCGCAACGCCGCGTTCTCGGCCTCGAGCTCGTTGATCCGGCGCAGGAGCACCGCCACCGACGCGTCGGCGGCGCTCGGCTGGGCCGCGGCCTCGGCGCGCGCATCGTCCACGAAGGTGATGCCGATCCCGTCCTCGCGCCGCCAGCGCAGCTTCGACCGGAAGGTGCGGTCCTTCTGCGGGATGTAGAGGTCGAACTGCTCCGGCAGCGTCGTGGTCTCGCTGGCCTCGATGCGGGCGCCCGTGGCCGAGAGGTCGCGCACCAGGCAGTCGAGGCTCGAGTTCCCGTTGTTGAAGAGGATGCGCCCCTTCAGGAACACGCGCTGGCGCACCTCATTCCGATGCTCCGCGGAC
Organism: Methylobacterium sp. A54F; assembly: GCF_053346035.1. Classification (NCBI taxonomy): domain Bacteria; kingdom Pseudomonadati; phylum Pseudomonadota; class Alphaproteobacteria; order Hyphomicrobiales; family Methylobacteriaceae; genus Methylobacterium; species Methylobacterium sp. A54F. Next base: position 52,650 of record NZ_JBKFBF010000021.1, read on the forward strand.
ATGCGATCTGGCTCCGGTTCGAATGACGGCGCCACCCTCGCACGGGCATCTTAAGGAAAGTTATCCGCAATTCCCGAGAGTCCGGGGGCCCCGGCGCGCTCAGGCGAGGCGCCGGTCCACGGTCTGGAACAGGTAGAAGCCGTTGAAGCGCACGGCCGTGTCGGCGGCGTGCGGATCGAACCCGCCGGGGGCGTCGCCGGGCGCGGCGAGGCGCCCGCCATAGGCCCAGCGGCCGCCGACCACGAAGCTCGGCACGGCGCAGGATTCGGGCACCGCGCAGCACAGGCCCTCGGCGCCCTTGCGCCAGAACAGGTTGTAGCTTCGCATCGTCGCCTCCGCATCGCCGCCCGTGACCGTTCCATACAGGCACAATCCGTCGGGTTTGTGTCGAGGCGGTTTCGGGCGGGTTGCTCGAAGCCGGCGGCGGCGCCTGGGGGAGGGCGCGCTCAAGCGTCTGTTAACGACGATCGGCCTAACTGGCCGGGAGCCGCCCCCGGTGGGCGGGCCCCCAGTATCCGAGTCATCCTTGGCAGACATGCGCGCATCGGGACGGCCTCCGTACTCCCATCGTGACCCCGCCCGCCCGAGCCGCGGCGGCGACCGCTCCGGACTGTCGATCGGTGCGCTGGCGCACCGGTTGATGTCCCTGCGGCTGAGCCTGACCCGCCGCCTCGCCGGCGGGGCGCCGCGGCCGAGCTACGCCATCGCCGGCACCCGGCCGGCGCCGAGCTGGTCGGCCTCCCCGCAGGCCCTCCTCGGGCGCGAGCCGGGCGAGCCGCAGGCCCCCTACCCGTCCGCGGCCTTCGCGCCGGAGGATCCCGGGCCGGACCAGGGCTGGTCCGACCAGGCTTGGTCCGACCAGGCTTGGCAGGACCAGGCCTGGCAAGATCAGGCCCGGCAGGATCAGACCTGGCGCGACGCGGCCCGGCCCCGGCAGGCCTGGCCGGACCAGGTCTTCGACGACCGGGCCGACCCCGCGCAGCTCCGAACCGTCCGGGAGAGCCGCATCGACCTCGACGCCTCCTCGCCCGGCCTGCTGGTGCGCCAGCCGCGCCGCCCCGCCGCCATCACGCCGGAGGGCGCGAGCGCCCCGCGTGCCGCCGAGGCGGTGCCGACGCCCTCGGCCGTGCGCTTCACCCGCACGCCCGACACCGTGCTGCAGGAGCGGCGCCAGCGCGCCCTCGACGCCGAGCGCGCCGCCCTGGAGCAGGCCCAGGCGGAGGCGCAGGCCGCCGCCCTGGCGGTGCTCGCCGAGCGCGCCGCCGCCGAGGCGGCCGCCCGGCAGGCCGCCGAGCAGGCCGCCGAGACCGCGAGCGCGGCGGAGCGTGCCGCCGCCGAGGCCGCGCTCGCCCCGCAGCCCGTGCCGCTGTGGCGCCAGCCCTTCGTGCCGCCGCCTGGCGTCCGCTTCTTCCGCACGCCCGACCGACGCCCCGCGCGGCCGGCCACGGACGCCGCGCCTGAGCCCCTCCCCGCCCCGGCCGCCGCGCCGATCCCGGCCGCGCCCGACTGGTCGGAGCTGGCGAGCCTGTCCGACCTGCAGCCGTGGTTCGACGAGGGCGACTGGTGCTCCGTCGAGGCATGGTCGGCCGTCGCGGCGGACGCGCCCGCCGCGCCCCCGGAGCCGCCGCGCGCCGAGCCCTTCACGGTGACGGCGAGCGGCCAGCCGGCCGAGCGCTACGTGTCCGTGCCCGTCGACATCACCCACCTGCGCTCGCTGCCGGCGGCCCCGGTCTACGTGCTCGACCGGCTCGTGCGCTTCGACCACCCGCCGCGGCCGGCCGACAGCCAGGACAACGGCGCGGCGATCGCGGCCGCCGCGGCCGCTGCGCCGGTTCCGGCCGCGCGCCCGACGCTCTCCCTGGTGTTCGGCCCCGGCCTCGCGCCGCCGGCCGCTCAGCAAGCGCCCGCGGCCCGCCCGGCTCCGCTCTCCGCGATGGCGGCCCGCGCCGCCATCCGGGCCGCGATGCCGCCGGCTCCGTCCATGCCGGTTCAGGCCTTGCCGGTTCAGCCCTTGCCGGTTCAGCCCTTGCCGGTTCCAACCCTGCCTGTTCCGTCCCTGCCGGCGCGGCCCGCCGCCGTGGGTCTCCCGACCCTGCCCGTTCCGACCCGGCCGGTGCTCCTGCGCGGCAGGGCCGCGCCGCAGCCCGTCGCCGAGGTGCCCGAGGCGCCCGAGGCCGCGCTGCCCGAGCCGATGGCGGAGGCCGAGCCCGCGGTCGAGCCGGCCCTCCTGCCCGCTACCCTGCCGGTCGCCTCCCAGACCCCCCTCCCCTCGCCCGCCGGTCCCGCGCCCCTCATGCCCCGGGCGATCCTGCCGGAGCCCCGCGCGCACCTGATCCCGGCCGGCCGCCACCTCGCGGTGTCGGTGGTGGAGAACGCGGACTACGAGCACCCGTCCCTCGAGCTCCTCGCCATGCCGGAGGTCTCGGAGAGCGAGGAGGTCGATGCCGACGTGCTGGAGCAGAACGCCCTGAACCTGCAGCAGACCGTGCAGGATTTCGGGGTGCGGGGCGACATCCTGGCCGTGCGGCCGGGCCCCGTCGTCACCCTCTACGAGCTGGAGCCGGCCCCCGGCACCAAGTCGAGCCGCGTCATCGGCCTCTCGGACGACATCGCCCGCTCGATGTCCGCCGTCTCGGCCCGCGTCGCGGTGGTGCCCGGCCGCAACGTCATCGGCATCGAGCTGCCGAACGACACCCGCGAGACCGTGTACCTGCGCGAGCTTCTCTCCGCGCCGGATTTTGCCGAGACCAAGCAGAAGCTCGCCCTGTGCCTGGGCAAGAACATCGGCGGCGAGCCGATCATCGCCGACCTCGCCCGCATGCCCCACCTGCTGGTCGCCGGCACCACCGGCTCGGGCAAGTCGGTGGCGATCAACACCATGATCCTGTCGCTCCTCTACCGGCTGAAGCCCGAGGAGTGCCGCCTGATCATGGTCGATCCGAAGATGCTGGAGCTGTCGGTCTACGACGGCATCCCGCACCTCCTCTCCCCCGTCGTCATCGACCCCAAGAAGGCGGTGATCGCCCTCAAGTGGGCGGTGCGCGAGATGGAGGAGCGCTACAAGAAGATGTCCAAGATCGCGGTGCGCAACATCGACGGGTACAACGCCCGGATGAAGGAGGCGCGCGAGCGGGGCGAGGTCATCACCCGGACCGTTCAGACCGGCTTCGACCGTCACACCGGGGAGGCGGTGTACGAGCAGGAGGAGATGGACCTCTCGGCGCTGCCCTACATCGTGATCGTGGTCGACGAGATGGCCGACCTGATGATGGTGGCCGGCAAGGAGATCGAGG
>NZ_JBKFBF010000210.1:0-285 GCF_053346035.1 Methylobacterium sp. A54F
ATCGAGCCGGGCGTCCCAGGCGTCGAGGGTGCCGCGCCCGTCGAGGTCGAGGTTGATCGGCGGCCCGCCGGGCAGGTTCAGGCCCTTCGAGGGCAGGCCCGCGGCGGGCTCCGTCAGCGCGAGCTTCACCTCCAGCCGCTCGCCCTTGGGCACGAACAGGAGGCGGGCGGTGAAGCGCCCGGCGGCGTCGAGGCGGCCCACCGCGAGGTCGAGGTCGAGGCCCTCGGCCGGGTTGCCGAGGGAGGCCTTGCCGGAGGCCGCGAGCCGCGCGGGCTGGCCGGCGAC
>NZ_JBKFBF010000211.1:0-284 GCF_053346035.1 Methylobacterium sp. A54F
AGTTGGGAGAGCGCGTGCTTTGCAAGCATGAGGTCGTCGGTTCGATCCCGTCCAGCTCCACCAGGATCCAGGGCCGCCCGGCGCACACGCGTGCGACGGCGGCAGGGCAGGGGAGACCGAGCAGGGGAGGCGAGGACATATCCGGATGAAGAGACAAGTTTGCAGGCCCGGGTGACCGGGATCTGCGAAGTGACATCGTGAAGAGGGAATGTGACCGTGACGGCAGCGAGAGCTGGTCCGCCAGGGTCACGTTCGGCAAGCAACTGTGACGCGCTTCGAAAGGA
>NZ_JBKFBF010000212.1:0-284 GCF_053346035.1 Methylobacterium sp. A54F
AGCCTGCTCGGCCTGCCCCCCTACGCGCTGGTGGTGGCCTGGCTCGTGAAGCACTTCTACGGCGAGTTCATCCACGCCGACCTGCCCTGGACCCTCGGACCGCTGCGGGCCGTCCTGGTCTCGCCGGCCATGCACCGCTGGCACCACGCCACCGACCCGGCGGCCTTCGACACCAACTTCGCCACGGTGTTCTCGCTGTTCGACCGCGCCTTCGGCACCCACCGTGGGCCGGGCCCCTGCGACGGTCCGGTCGGCGTCGCCGGGGTGAGCGAGCTCGGCCTCCT
>NZ_JBKFBF010000213.1:0-284 GCF_053346035.1 Methylobacterium sp. A54F
CGGCTCCGCGCTCCATGAGGCCCCGTCCCCCGGATCATCTCGGGTGGCGGGGCGACGCGCGTCGAGCGTCCCGGCTTGCGGCCGGCGCCGGACCCGTGACACTGGGCGCATGGCCCAGAGCCCTCCCATCCTGCCGAACGCCGACGCCTGGCTCGGGACCGAGCCCCTGCTCCTCGCCCCCGCGAGCGCGACCCGGCGCCTGCTCCACGAAGGAGCCGGCCTGCCCGTCGAGACCGAGGCCGCGGGGGTCGACGAGCGCGCGATCGAGGCGGCCTGCGCCGGCA
>NZ_JBKFBF010000214.1:0-284 GCF_053346035.1 Methylobacterium sp. A54F
GTCCATGACGGGAACTCCGTGAAACGTCGGCTCAGCGGACGAGGCAGGGGCGCTTGTTGTCGAAGGTCCAGCCGGGGATCAGGAACTGCATCCCCGCCGCGTCGTCGCGGGCGCCGAGGCCGTGGTCCCGGTAGAGCTGGTGGGCCGCCTCGAGCCCCGTCCAGTCGATCTCGATGCCGAGGCCCGGCCGTTCCGGCACCCGCACGAGGCCGCCGCGGATCGCCAGCGGCTCCCTGGTCAGCCGCTGACCGTCCTGCCAGATCCAGTGCGTGTCGATCGCCGTG
>NZ_JBKFBF010000215.1:0-284 GCF_053346035.1 Methylobacterium sp. A54F
GGACGTCGCGGCGGAGCTGAGCGTCACCCTGGAGCAGGTCGGCTCCGAGGAGAAGCTGAGGCTGTCGCTGCCCGGCGGCCGCGAGGTCGACGGGGTCGTGCCGAAGGGCGTCGTGGGCGGCCAGACCATCCGGCTGCGCGGCCTCGGCGGCTCCGCCGGGCCGCGGGGCGAGCCCGGCGACGCGCTCCTGACGATCCGCGTGCTGCCCCACCCGCGCTTCAAGGTGGAGGGCGCGGACCTGCGCGCCACCGTCGAAGTGCCCCTGGAGGACGCGGTGCTCGGCG
>NZ_JBKFBF010000216.1:0-284 GCF_053346035.1 Methylobacterium sp. A54F
GAGACGTTCCGCACCTTCTTGGCCGGGTCTGAGTTCAGGCTGGCCCCTGAGGTCGTCGAGACGGTGAGTGGTCGCTCCAGCACTCGCCCGGCTCTGAACAGGGCACTGGCTCAATGCCGGGCTATGGGCGCCACGTTGATCGTTGCCAACGTCTCGCGTTTGACGAGATCGGTCGCGTTCCTGTGGCGCCTTCTGGAGGCTGGGGTCGAGGTCCGCTTCTGCGATTTGCCTCAGATTGAAGGGCCGACCGGCCGCTCCCTGCTCACCCAAATGGTGTCTGTTGC
>NZ_JBKFBF010000217.1:0-283 GCF_053346035.1 Methylobacterium sp. A54F
GAGCATGTCGCCGATATTGATCGCCCCCATCGAGGCGCCGGGGACGCCGGGGATCTCGAACATCGGCAGCCCGGCCGGGGAGCCGCCGGCCAGCTCGATCTCGACCTCCTTGTCGTCGGGCTCGCTGTTGCGGAGCTTGCGCCGGAAGCTGTCGCGGGTCGGCTGGCTCGCGGTGGGGCCGACCAGCGCGTCGAGGATGCGCCCCTCGGCCGCCGCCTCCGCCTTCACCTTCACGGCGCGGCGTTTGTCCTCGCGGCGCAGGCCGATGCCGACCTCCACGAGG
>NZ_JBKFBF010000218.1:0-283 GCF_053346035.1 Methylobacterium sp. A54F
CATGCCCGGCTCGACGAGTTCGGGGGCGCGCGCCGCGGCGGCACTGCGGGGATCGGGACCGCTCGCTTCGGGACCGCTCACTTGCAAGCTCCGATGGGTAACACGACGGCTCGGGAGGATGGGCTGCGGGCCGCCTTCCGGAACCGCGGCTGCCCTAGCACGCCACCCGGTTTGGCGGGAAGGGCGATGCCCCCGGGATGAATGTCGCCGCAAAGGAGGCGCCAGGGGCGCGTGCCCTGGGGCGGGGTCGCGCTCGCGCCCGCTCGGCCCGGCACCGGCCCGG
>NZ_JBKFBF010000219.1:0-283 GCF_053346035.1 Methylobacterium sp. A54F
AGCCGCACTGCACGACGTCGGGCTTGCGCCAGGCCCCCTGGACCGCCTCCGCGGCGCGGCCCGAGACGCCCTCGATCGTGGTGATCTTCGCCGCGCCGACGTCGCCGATCCGGGTCTGGCAGGAGCGGACGGGCTGGCCGTCGAGGTGGACCGTGCAGGCGCCGCACTGCGCGATGCCGCAGCCGTACTTGGTGCCGGTCTTGCCCAGGCGGTCGCGCAGGACCCAGAGGAGCGGCATGCCGGGGTCGGCCTCGACGTCGTGCGAGACGCCGTTGACGGTCAG
>NZ_JBKFBF010000022.1:0-51381 GCF_053346035.1 Methylobacterium sp. A54F
GCCTCGCGCGGGCCAACGAGCAGCCGGGCCTGTTCAACATCTTCGAGCGGCTGTTCGGCGGCCCCGCGCCGGAGCGGCGCGTACAGCCGCCGCCGCGGCCCGGGCGCTACGCGAACCTGCCGGGTGCCCGGCGCATCGCCCGGCCGCAGCCCCTCCTCCAGACGCCGCGGCTCCGGCCGCGGCGAGCCCGGACGCCGCGCGGCCCGCCCCCGCTGCCGAGGCGCCCGCCCCCGCGCCCTCCGACACCGCCCAGGGGCCGGTCCCGGCGCCCGCCCCCGAGGATCCGCAGGCCGCCGCGCTCAGCGCGCGCCTGTCCGCGCCAGCCCCGCTGCTTGCACGGCTCACCGCCAAGGAGCGCGAGGCCATCCAGGCCTTCTACGCCCTCGGTGCGTTCAAGCCGGTCTGGATCGCCGATCGCGCCTTCACCCCGGCCGCGAAGGCCGCCGCGGCGCGCCTCGCCCGGGCCGGCGAGGACGGGCTCGACCCCACCGCCTACCCGGTGCCGGTCCTCGGCGTGCTGAGCCGGCCCGACACCGACGCGGAGATCGCGGAGGCCGACCTCAAGCTCTCGGCCGCGATCGTGCTCTACGCCCGCGATGCCAGGGGCGGCCGCATCAACCTGTCCGCGATCTCGCGCCTGATCACGCCGACCCTCGACATCCCGTCCCCCGAGGCCGTGCTCGGCACGGTCGCGACGGCGGGCGCCGCGGCCGGCGACGTCCTGCAGCGCTACAACCCGCAGGAGGCCGGATACCGCGACCTCAAGGGCCGCCTCGCGACCCTGCGCGAGCGCACGCCCCAGACGGTGGCGGCCCTCGGCAGCCCGGCCGCGAAGCATGCGCCGAGCGAGAGCGAGGCGCAGCTCCTCGTCAACATGGAGCGCTGGCGCTGGCTGCCGGCGAGCCTCGGGCCCGACTACGTGATGGTCAACGTGCCGGAGTTCCGCCTGCGGGTCTTCCGCGACGGGCGCCTGAAGGACGAGACGCGGGTCATCGTCGGAAAGACGGAATCGCCCACGCCCCTGTTCTCGGGGATGATGGAATACGCGGTGGTGAACCCGTCCTGGAACGTGCCGCCCTCGATCCTCAAGAACGAGTTCCTGCCCGGGCTCGCCCGCGATCCGAACTACGCCGCGCGCCGCGGCTACGAGGTGGTCCGGCGCGGCAACAGCATCGCGGTGCGCCAGCCGCCGGGCGAGCGCAACGCGCTCGGCTTCATCAAGTTCATGTTCCCGAACAACCACGCGGTCTACCTGCACGACACCCCGAACCGGTCGCTGTTCTCGGCCTCCCACCGGGCGATGAGCCACGGCTGCGTGCGCGTGGACGATCCCTTCCGGTTCGCGGATTCGGTGCTGCCGGACGCCTGGTCGAGCGAGCGGCTGAAGAAGCTGATCGGCAAGGGCGAGCGCACCGTGCGCCTCGACCAGAAGCTGCCGGTGCACCTCGCCTACTTCACGGCCTACACGGACGATTCGGGGGCCTTCCGGACCCTGCCCGACCTCTACGGCTACGACGCCCGCATGAAGGCGGCGCTCGGGCTGCCGGGCGGGTCGGCCCTCGTCGCCAAGGCTCCGGCGGAGCCGAAGCGTCGTGCCGCCGAGATGCCCGCCCCCCGGCCGAAGCCCCGCCACGCCGCCCGACCCCACCCGCGCCGCACGGTCGGCGCGGACGAGGCCGTGGTCTACGGCGAGCCCGGGCTGTTCACGCCGGCCCCGGCGCCCGTCTCGCGCGGGTGGTGGTAGGCGGCGGGGTTCGGCGGAGGGGCCGGACATCGGCACCGGCGGAGCCTCCGCCGACGCCCGATGTGCGCTGCCGCGCTTGCGGGCACGATTTCGCCACGGTCCAGGCTTAGCCGTTAGGGAATCGGCGGGTGACCGCGCCGGGGACCCGATAACCGGATCGTCACGGTTCTCGGCAACCTTGCATTCACCATGAGGCCCGCGGCGCGGGCTCCGGCTGAGATGAGGGTTCCCGTGCGTAGGCTGCCGCGATTCCGGCCGGTGTCGGCCCCTCCCCCGACCGCCCGTCACCGCCCGCCGTTCCGCCGGTTCCTCCTCGCCCTCGCGGGCTGCGGCCTCGCCCTCGCGGCGGGCACCCGCGGCACGCAGGATGCGGTGGCCAACGGCGACACCCGCACCCTGACGATCTTCCACACCCACACCAAGGAAAGCGCGACCGTCACCTTCAAGCGCGACGGGCGCTACGACCGCGCCGCCCTCGAGCAGCTGAACTGGCTCCTGCGCGACTGGCGGGTCGACGAGCCCACCAAGATGGATCCGCGCCTGTTCGACACGGTCTGGGAGGCCTACCGCCAGATCAGATCCGGGGAGGCGATCCACGTCGTGTCGGCCTACCGCTCGCCCGGCACGAACGCGATGCTGCGGCGGCGCTCGAAGGCCGTGGCCGAGTTCAGCCAGCACATGCTCGGCAAGGCGATGGACTTCTACCTGCCGGACGTCTCGATCGACCAGATCCGGGCGGTCGGCATGCGCATGCAGCGCGGCGGCGTCGGCTGGTATCCGCGCGCCGGCTCGCCCTTCGTGCACCTCGACGTCGGCTCGGTCCGCTCCTGGCCGCGCATGACCCACGACCAGCTCGCCCGGCTGTTCCCGGACGGCCGGACCGTGCACCTGCCCTCCGACAACCACCCCCTCGCCCGCTACGAGGAGGCCCGCGCCGAGATCCTCGCCCGCGGCGGCACGGTGGCGGGCCTCACCTCCGTCGCCCAGGCCGACGAGGATGACGGGCCGAGCATCAAGAGCTTCTTCGCCAGCCTGTTCGGCGGCAACAGCGACGCGCCCGCCCCCGCGCCGGCCCGCACGAAGCCGAAGACCGTCGTGGCGGTGGCGAGCGCCGATCCCGACGCGCCGATCGGCACCGGGCAGGCGCTGGCCTACGCGGCGCCCGCCGCCACCGAGACCCTGCGCGGCGCCCTCCTGCGGCGCGACGGACGCGACGCGCAGAGCCTGCTCACCGCGCAGGCAGCGGCGACCGACGGGAAGGCAGCGCTGCCTGCCGCGGAGGCATTGCCGGCGGTGGCCGCGCCCCTGCCGCCCCGGCGCCCAGCCGAGCTGGCCGCAGTGGCGGCCGCCCTCGCCATGCCCCTTCCGCCGCCCCGGCCCGTGCAGCTCGCCGCCCTCGATCCGGTGCCCGTGCCCGTCGTGCCGACCTACGCGGCCGCGCCGGCCCCGCGCCGCGGCGGCCTGCCCGCCGAGGCGGACGAGCGGGCGCAGCTGCGCGCCCTGTTCGACGCGGTGTCGGCCGGCGAGGAGGCGGCCCCCGCGGGCCGCGCCGTTCCGGTGCGGGTGGCCCTCGCCCGACCCCGCGGCGAGGCTCCGCCGACGGCCCTCGCGGCCGAGGGGGCCGGCACGCCGGGACGCTTCACCCGGCAGGCCCCGGGCGACGCCCTGAACGCGGCGCGCTTCTCGGGCTCCGCCACGCGGCCCTGAGGGCTTGATCGACCTGCTGGCCGGCTGGGCCGTGGATTTTTCGCGCGGCCTGATCCTGAGCCTCGGGGGTGGCCTTCGTGGGAGGGCTCCAGATCCCGCGTGATCCCTGGAGGGCTCCTTCGAGGCCCCCTGCGGGGGCGCCTCAGGATGAGGTGGGAGAGTCGGAGGAACCGTCCCTCGCTCCCACCCGCGACCTCATCCTGAGGTGCGCAGCGAAGCGCAGCCTCGAAGGAGCCCTCCAGGGATCGCAGAGGTTCCCGGCACCCTCCTTCGAGAGGCCCTCAGGATGCACTCGCAATTGGAGCGTCCGGTCGAGCGGCTGCCCGACGACCGAGATCGATGCCTCTGCCCGGCTCAGGCGCGATCAGTAGGCCTTGCGGCCCTGGCTCGCCGCGAAGGCGCCGACCAGGGCGTCGAGGGGCGAGCCGGCGGAGACGATGCGCTCCGCATCCGTGCTGCTCTGGGTCGCGACCGCGAAGATCAGCAGCGCGCCGGCCGCGGCCCCGCCCAGGGCCGCGACGGCCCAGAGGTAGGCCTTCTCCACCGCCCGGGGCACCGGGACGGCAGCAGCACGCTCAGCAATGTAGAGGGGGGACGAGCCTGGATCGTTCATGGCCGGCGTTCCCGCGCGTGATCCGCCACGAATCGGACCGGAACTGCACGCGCGTCACGGCCCGCCACGTAGCACCGAACGTGCCGGCGCGACACGGGTTCCAGCGCGGCTGCGGGATTTTGCGCAGATAATTTTCCCGGATGGTGTCAGGCCCCTTAACGGGCCCCGTCGGGAGCTTGCCCGATGCTGTCGGGACTGTCCCGCGCGAGCCCGCCTGGGCCCGCGCGAGCGGGGGTTCAGCCGTCGCTGCCGGTGGTCGCGCCCAGGGCGGCCTGCGCGGCGGCGAGGCGGGCGATCGGCACCCGGTAGGGCGAGCAGGACACGTAGTCGAGTCCGACCTCCTGGCAGAAGCCGATCGAGGCGGGATCGCCCCCGTGCTCGCCGCAGATGCCGAGCTTCAGATCCTTGCGCACCGAGCGGCCGCGCTCGGCCCCGATGCGCACCAGCTCGCCCACGCCCTCCTGGTCGATCGTGACGAACGGATCGGCGGGCAGGATGCCCTTCTGGGTGTAGGCGCCGAGGAACGTCGCCGCGTCGTCGCGGGAGATGCCCAGCGCCGTCTGCGTGAGGTCGTTGGTGCCGAAGGAGAAGAACTCCGCCGACTCGGCGATCTCCTTGGCGCGCAGCGCCGCGCGGGGCAGCTCGATCATGGTGCCGACCTGGTAGCCGACCTCCGAGCCGGTCTCCTGCGAGACAGCCTTCGCCATGGCGTCGATGCGGGCCTTGACGATGTCGAACTCGGCCTTGGTGAAGACGAGGGGCACCATCACCTCGGGGGTGACCGGGCTGCCCGTGTCCTTGCCGGCCTGCACGGCGGCCTCGAAGATGGCGCGGGCCTGCATCTCGGCGATCTCCGGGAAGGCGATGGCGAGGCGGCAGCCGCGGAAGCCGAGCATCGGGTTGAACTCGGAGAGCTCCCGCATGCGGTGACGGATCTTGTCCTCCGGCACGCCCGTCGCCTTCTGCACCTCGGCGACCTCGGCGTCGGTGTGGGGCAGGAACTCGTGCAGCGGCGGGTCGAGCAGGCGGATCGTGACGGGCAGGCCGGACATGATCCGGAACAGCTCCGCGAAGTCGTCCCGCTGGTAGGGCAGGATCTTGGCGAGCGCCGCGCGGCGCCCCTCCGAATCGTCGGCGAGGATCATCTCGCGCACCGCGACGATGCGGTCGCCCTCGAAGAACATGTGCTCGGTGCGGCAGAGGCCGATGCCCTCGGCGCCGAAATTCCGGGCGGTGCGGGCGTCGGTGGGGGTGTCGGCGTTGGCGCGCACCTTCATCTGGCGGACCGCGTCGGCCCATTCCATCAGGGTCGCGAAGTCGCCGGACAGCTCCGGCTCCAGCATCTTCACCTCGCCCTGGAGGACCTGCCCCGTCGAGCCGTCGATGGTGATGCGCTCGCCCGCCTTCAGGGTGACGCCGCCGACCGTCAGCGTCTGCGCCTTGTAGTCGATGCGGATGGAGCCGACGCCGGAGACGCAGGGCTTGCCCATGCCGCGGGCCACCACCGCCGCGTGGCTCGTCATGCCGCCGCGGGTCGTGAGGATGCCCTCCGAGGCGTGCATGCCGTGGATGTCCTCGGGGCTCGTCTCGATGCGCACGAGGATGCACTTGCGCTCGGCCTTCCGGGCGGCCTCCGCATCCTCGGAGTTGAAGACGATCTCGCCGGTCGCCGCGCCCGGCGAGGCCGGCAGGCCCGAGGCGATGACCTTGCGCTCGGCCTTCGGGTCGATGGTCGGGTGGAGGAGCTGGTCGAGGGCGCCGGGCTCGACGCGCTTGATCGCCTCCTCGTGGCTGATCAGGCCCTCGGCGGCGAGGTCGACGGCGATGCGCAGGGCGGCCTTGGCGGTGCGCTTGCCGTTGCGGGTCTGGAGCATCCAGAGCTTCCCGCTCTCGATGGTGAACTCCATGTCCTGCATGTCGCGGTAGTGGTTCTCGAGGATCCCGTAGATCCGGGTCAGCTCCGAGAAGCTCTCGGGCATCGCCCGCTCCATCGAGGGCTTGTCGGACTTCGCCTCGATGCGGGCCTTCTCGGTGATGTCCTGGGGCGTGCGGATGCCCGCCACCACGTCCTCGCCCTGGGCGTTGATCAGGAACTCGCCGTAGAGGGCCTTCTCGCCGGTCGACGGGTTGCGGGTGAAGGCGACGCCGGTGGCCGAGGTGTCACCCATGTTGCCGAACACCATCGCCTGCACGTTGACGGCGGTGCCCCAGCTCTCCGGGATCTGGTTCAGCTCGCGGTACTTCTTGGCGCGCGGGATCATCCAGGAATCGAACACCGCACCGATGGCGCCCCAGAGCTGGTCCTCGGCACCCTGCGGAAAGTCCGAGCCGTGCTCCTTGCGCACGATCTCCTTGTACTTGCCGACGAGGTGCTTCCAGTCCTCGGCCTTCAGCTCGGTGTCGAGGTTGAGGCCCTTCTGCTCCTTGTAGTGCTCCAGCGCCTCCTCGAAGGCGTGGTGCTCCACGCCGAGCACCACGTTCGAGTACATGGTGATGAAGCGGCGGTAGGAATCGTAGGCGAAGCGCGGGTCGCCGGCGCCCTCGGCCAGGGCCTCGACGGTCTCGTCGTTGAGGCCGAGGTTCAGCACCGTGTCCATCATCCCCGGCATCGAGGCGCGGGCGCCCGAGCGCACCGAGACGAGCAGCGGGTTGCGGGCGTCGCCGAAGGCCTTGCCGGTCAGGCTGCCGACCCCCGCGAGGGCCTGGGCGACCTGGTCCTTCAGCTCCGGCGGGTACTGCTTGTCGTGCGCGTAGTAGTAGGTGCAGACTTCGGTGGTGATGGTGAAGCCCGGCGGCACCGGCAGGGCGAGGTTCGACATCTCGGCGAGGTTCGCGCCCTTGCCGCCGAGCAGGTTGCGCATCTGGGACTTGCCCTCGGCTTTGCCGTCGCCGAAGGCGTAGACCCACTTCGTGCCGTCGCTCGCCATGTCGATTCGTCCGCTCCGCTGTGAGACAGCCTCGGGCCCCCGGGCGGCGGGTTGGACCATCCCGTGCCGCAATGCAAGATGAACGGCCGAGCCGTCCGAGGGGGCGACCGTGACGGTTGCGACGCGCTGTCAGGCCCGGGGCGGGGCGCCTGCGGTCAAGATAGAGCGCGGAAGACGCCGAGGCCAATCAGGCCGATCAGAATCAGGTAGCCGGCGACGAGGTAGTGCGTGAGCTGCGGCCGCAGCAGGATCAGCACCCCGGCCGCGATGGCGAGGATGGGCTGCAGCTTGGCGATCGTGATGGTCACGGCCTCAGGCCCGGTACCGGCCGTTGCGCTTCACCAGCACGGTCGCACCCACCGGCACCCGCTCGTAGAGGTCGACGATGTCCTCGTTGAGCATACGGATGCAGCCCGACGACATCTGCTCGCCGATGCTCCAGGGCTCGTTGGTGCCGTGGATGCGGAACAGGATGTCCCGGTTGCCCTGGTAGAGGTAGAGGGCGCGGGCCCCGAGGGGGTTGTCGAGGCCGCCCTTGCGGGTGCGGGGCAGGTCCGGGTTGAGCGACACCATGGTGGTGGTGGGGCTCCAGTCCGGCCAGACGCCCTTGCGGCCGACCCGGGCCTCGCCCTTCCAGGAGAAGCCGAGCTTGCCCACGCCGACGCCGTACTGGCGCGCCGTGCCGTCCTCCTGCACCAGGGCGAGCTGGCGCCGGTCGATGTCGACCACGATGGTGCCGGGCCGCTCGGCGCCGGTGTAGCGCACCACCTGCCGGCGATACTTCGGGTCGAGGCGGGAGGTGTCCACCAGGGGCACGTCGTAGGGCTTGTCGGGCTGCGTGCCGATGTACCAGGCGGATTCGTCGTCGGCCGCGAGCTGCATCGGTCCGCGCTGCTGGCAAGCGGCGACGGGGGCGATCAGCAGGGCGGCGAGGAGGATCCGGCGGGTGTGCATGGCTGCACCTTCTGTTGGGCCTCTGGGTCTCGCCCCTGACTAACCCCTCCCCGCTCCCGGCGATGTGACTTTTGCGCCTCATCGCGGGGTGAAGCCCGTGCCCTAATTATGGCGGTGCCCGGCGCGGGCCGCGCGCCGCTCCGAGAGATCCCCGAGAGATCCCCGAGCGATCCCGGAGTGATCCCCCGAGGAAGCCCCGAGGAATCCCCATGGCCGACACGCAGGTTCTCGGCGCCGAGGCGCTCGCCCCCCTGGAGCCGGCGCTCCGCCCGGCGATCCACCTCGACCACTGCGTGATCCACGTCTCGGACTGGGAGCGGTCCACAGCCTTCTACCGGGACGTGCTCGGGGCCGAGGCGATTCCCGTGGGTCGCGGCTTCGCCTACCGGTTCGGCGGCGTGCAGCTCAACGTCCACGGGCCCGGCCAAATCGGAGAGCCCGTCGCGGCGAAGCCCGTGATGCCGGGCGGCAGCGACCTGTGCTTCCGCTGGTCCGGCACGATCGAGGAGGCGATGACCCACCTGGCGCTGCACGGCGTGGCGGTCGAGCGCGGGCCCGTCGAGCGCAACGGCGCTGCGGGGCCCGGCGTCAGCGTCTACTTCCGCGATCCGGACGGCTCGCTGATGGAGTTCATCACCTATCCGCCCGCCTGAGGCCGCGCTCGCGCGGGGTGCAACCACCTCGGCCCGGCCGCCGTTGTCTCCCGTCGAGATCCGGGAGGCGATGATGACAAGCTGGATGCTGGCCGCGCTCCTTGCCGCGCTTCTCGCCGCGGGCACGGCCCTGGGCACGGCGCCCGCGCAGGCCCGCAGCGGCGGCAGCTCCGGCGAGGGCGACGGCTGGCTGCGCCAGGAGCTGCAGAATCCCGGCTACGTCGAGCCCAGCCCCTACGCCTACCGCGACGGCTATCGCCCGAACGACCGCGGCGCCGAATACGAGGCCTACCGGCGCGGCTACCCGGCCTACGGGCCCTGGGGCTGGAAGTACCGCTGAGCGGCCCGCCGCGATGCGGCTCCGGCCTCCCGCTGCCGCGCTCCTCGTCGCCGCGCTCTGCACCGGCAAGGCGGCGGCCGGCCCGTTCACGGAGGGGCAGGCGGAGCGCGGGGCGGTGGTGTTTAACGATTACTGCGCCGAGTGCCATCGCCCGGACCTCACCGGCGCCCTCGGGCCGGCGCTCGTCGGCGCGCCCTTCCGGGCGCGCTGGGGCGGACGCCCGGTCTCGGACCTGCGGGACTGGATCCGGGCGAACATGCCGCCCAACGCGCCGGACACGCTGCCGGACGCGCAGCTCGACCCGATCACCGCCTGGATCCTGCGGGAGAACGGCGAGCGGCCGGGCAGCCGGCCCCTCGGCAGCGGCACGGCCGGCGCGCCGTTTCCCCGGTGAGCGCCGCCGGCCCTAGCCGCGGCTCTGGGCGAGCGCCTGGTTCGTCTGCTCGAGGCGCAGCGCCAGCTCGCGCATCAGGGCGATGCTGATCTGCGGGAACTGCGCCAGCAGCTCCAGGAACACGCCCCGATCGATCCGCAGGGCCGTGGCGGCGGTCTCGGCCGTGATGGTCGCCGAGCGCGGCTGGTCGGCCAGGATGCCCATCTCCCCGACCAGGGCGTTCGCGGACAGGAGCGCCAGACGGAACGGGCCGTGCGGACCGTCGATGGTGACGGCCGCGGAGCCTTCGAGGATCAGGTAGGCGGCGTCGGCCACGTCGCCCTGCGCGAAGAAGCGCTGGCCCGGCTCGAAGTGCACCCGCTCGCTCGTGAACGCGAGGAGCTTGAGGCGCGACGGCTCGACCTCGCGGAAGAGCGGAACCTGCTTCAGGGACGAGACCTCGGTGTCGAGGGTCATGAACGGTCTCCGGGGGCCGGGCGGGTCGTCCGGCCAGGATGATCGCCGATGTGCGAACCGGGCCATCCATGCGGGTCCGGTGCCGCTTGTCCAGTCCCGCCGGTTCCGCACCCGTCCGCGGCCCACCCTGGGCGGCGCGGGGCGCGAACGCCAGGTATGGGCGATGCCGGCCGCCCCGCGCCTCCTCCTGACCTGCCTGTCGGCCTGCCTGATCGCCGCCGCCGCGAGCCCCGCCGCAGCCCGCCTCACGCAGGCCGAACTCGCCCGCGTCGCCGTCGCCCCAGGCCCGGACGCGCGGGTGCCCGCCGGCCTCGCCTTCACGGACGCCGCGACGGGGCGCCGGACGACCTTCGCGGACGCGGCCGCCGGTCGGCCGACCCTGCTCCTGCCCGTGGACTACACCTGCGGCAACGTCTGCGACCCGATGCTCGCGATGTCGGGCGCGGCAATCGAGGCGACCGGGCTCGACCCGGCGCGCGAGGTGGCCCTCGTCCTCGTCGGCCTGGACCCGAAGGACGACGCGCCGGCTGCCCGCCGCATGGTCTCCGAGGAGCTCGGCGCCCCGGCGCTCGCCCGGCACGTCCCCGCGCTGATCGGCGACGCCGAGGCCGTCGGCCGGCTGACAGCCGCGCTCGGCTACGGCTTCGTCTACGATCCCGGCACGGACAGCTACGCGCATCCGGCTGCCGCCCTGCTGCTGACGCCGGACGGCCGGGTGGCCCGGGTCCTGTCGCCCCTCGCGCTCAACGGGCGCGACCTGCGGCTCGCGGTGGTGGAGGCGAGCGAGGGCCGCACCGGCACCCTCGGGGACCGCCTCGCCCTGCTGTGCTACGGCTTCGATGCGGCGCGCGGGGTCTACACACCCCTCGTCCGCCGCATCCTCAGCGTGGCCGCCGCCGCGACGATCGTGGCCATCGCCCTCGGGATCCTGCTCCTCAACCGCCGCGCGCGGCGCGCCTGAGGCGCCTCAGCTGCGATCGGTGGCGAGGCCGGGATGGTCGGGCGTCGGAGCTTCGCGCTTGAGGCTGGCGTTCGGCTGCGGCGAATCGACCGGCTCCTCGCGGATCGTCGGCGTGCGGCTGTCCTCGGCGGCGGGCATGGGCGGCAGCGGCCGGTCGTTCGGCTGCGGCGCCGCCGCGCCGGCTGCTGCCGCGCCCTTCGCCATCTCCCGGTTCGTCATCGTCAATTCCCCTGCGGATTCATCGCGAACGGTTCGGGCCGAGCCCCGTCCGGGGACGCCGTGCCGGGCCAACGCCTAGCCATCGAGGCGGTTGCGGCGTAGCTTTAGCGCAACGGTCAAGAGGAACCTTCGTGAATTGGTGAAGGTTGTTTCCTGTGTGAGCAAAAGGTGAGGAGGCCCTGATGGCATCTGGAAATTCGACCTCCAAGCGAGGTTTTGCGTCGATGAACCTGGAGCGGCAGCGCGAGATCGCCAGCAAGGGCGGCCGCAGCGTTCCGGCCGAGAAGCGCTCGTTCTCGCAGGATCGCGAGCTGGCATCGTCGGCGGGCCGCAAGGGCGGCCAGTCCACCGGCACCGGCCGCGCAGAGTAAGTATCGCGCGACGGACCGTCCGCCCTCACGGCGCGGACGTCTCAGGGGCCCTCCGGGAAACCGGAGGGCCCCTTTTGCTTGGGATGGCGCGTGGGGGCGCTGATCGGCGCGGGCGCTCGAACCGTCGCGTGGATCCGGCAGCACGCGAAGACGCGGAAGCCCGGCTTCCGCGTCCGATCCGTTTGGAAATGTCCGAAGTACGGTCCGCTCAGGCGATGCAGCGGCCGGGCGTCATGCGACGGGCCTCCGGGCCGGCGAGCGAGCTCACGGCGGCCTCGCAGCCCTCCCGCACCGTCCGGCGCGGCTTCATCTGCGCCTTGTCGGTCGGTTCGGCGGCGGGCGCGCGGGTGGCGGCCGGAGCCGGGCGGTCGACGCGGGGCGCCGTGGCGACCCGGACGGGGCTCAGCGCCAGCGAGGCCGGGCGCATGCCGGGCAGCGGCGCCGCTTCGACGACCGCGGCGGGCCTCTCGATCGCTGTCGCCGGCGACCAGTGGTCCGCCGTCTGCTGCACCATCGGATGAATCAGGATCGTCAAGATCGCCGCCGGACCGCTCATGCCGAGGATGAAGCCGGAGCGAAACATCGTCGTGGTCTCCGATGGGAGCTTGACAGGATGACGGTGTAACGCGTTCCGGCGAACAACGGTTCCTTAACTGCTGAGCTTTTGTGAAGTTGAGTATTCGCCCGGTCGGACAGGCCGGTTCGGAGCGGGCGCGGCGCCTGTCCACAGCCGTCCAGCGTGGCGTTTCGGCAACGTTCGCCAAAAAAGCGGTGCGCCTCGGAACTCGCCGGGCCGCGCGTCGTTACCTGTGCACCCGGCCACCTGGTCCTCCCCGCATTCCCCTTGTGCATCGGCCGGAACCTTTCGAACGGGTCGGATCCCTTCCGGCCCGTTTTTTCTTGCGTCCTCTCCGCTCGACGCCGCGCAGCAAAAAGCCCCGGCGGTATGCCGCCGGGGCCTCGGGTCGTGCCGGACGGGTGGCGCCTCGGTCAGGCCGGCTTGGCCTCGCGGCGGCGGGCGGTCTGCTGGAAGAACAGCGCCTGGCTGATCACCGCCGAGACGTTGGCGGGCTGGAAGGGCTTCGCGATCAGGAAGGCGGGCTCCGGGCGCTCGCCGGTGAGGAAGCGCTCCGGATAGGCGGTGATAAAGATCACCGGAACTTCGAAGGTCTTCAGGAGGTCGTTCACCGCATCCAGGCCCGAGGAGCCGTCGGCGAGCTGGATGTCGGCCAGGATCAGCCCCGGGCGCTTGCCATCGGAGGCGATCTTCACCGCCTCGGTGCGGGTGCGCGCGACGCCGATCACGTTGTGGCCGAGGCCCTCGACCAGGGCCTCGAGGTCCATTGCGATCAGGGGCTCGTCCTCGATGATGAGGATGTCGGTGGCCATGTCGGCGGCGAGCTCGCGGCCCGCCTCGTCCACGAGGTCGCGCACCTCGCCGACATCGACGTCGAGGATGATGGCCGCGTCCTCCTCCGAGAAGCCTTCGAGGCAGGAGAGCAGAAAGGCCTGGCGGGGCAGCGGGGTGATCTGGCCGAGGCGCACCTCCGCGGGGAGGTCGTGCTGCACCTGCTCGCCGCGCCCGTTGACCGAGAGCGAGTTCCAGATGCGGGTGAACACGCGGAACAGGTCTGCCTTGACGTTGGAGCTGCGGCCGAGCGTCTCGGGCTCGTTCACCAGCGTCTCGAGGGTCGCCGCCACGTAGGCGTCACCGGCCACCTGGCTTCCGGTGAGCGCGCGGGCGTAGCGGCGCAGGTACGGCAGGTGCTGCACCACGAGTTGAGATGTCGACATGAGGTCCCCTGGGCCTTCGCATTCTTCTCAGTGACTTCCGCCCCAACGCGGATCGTCCGACTCCGTTCCGGCTCGGCCGCGGGCGGAGCGGAACCGATCCGGCAGTCCGGCGTTGCTGGGGCAGCCATGACGTATGTCGAGCCGCAAAACAATCGCGGACGCGGCGCCTACGGCGCCGAAGGATGTTCGGGGGACGTGTTGATGACGGATGACGGGAAGGCCGGCAACCTCGGAAACGAGGTGCAGGGCCTTGCAGCGCGTGAGAGTGGACGGGGCAGCGGGGCCGGTCGCAAGGGCGGCGGCGCCCGCGGGCTCAACGAGCAGACGCAGCGGCGGCTCGGCCTCCACCTTCGCACCATGTACGACGCGGTGGTCCAGCAGCCGGTCCCGGACCGTTTCCGGGACCTGATCGCCCGGCTCGACGCCGAGCCGAAGGGCTGAGCGCCCTAGAGCGTGGGCGAGCGCCCGCGCATCAGGCCGAGCACGGCCGAGATGGCGAACAGCACGATCGCGACGAAGAAGACGAGCTTGATCGCCTCCGTGGCGGTGCCCCAGACGCCGCCGAAGCCGAGCAGACCGGCGATGAGGGCCACCACGAGGAATGTCACGGCCCAGCCGAGCATTGCTGTGTTCCTTGGTGCTGCGCCGGCCGAGACTGGCCACGCGTTTCGTACACTGGTAACGTCAAGGTTTGACGCGAGTTCCTGGGGCGACGCAGGGCGCGCGATCGAAGGTTGTGGACGGAGCGGGGAGATCGAATGCGACCGTTCGCCCCTCAGCGCTCGCAACCGGGCACCGGGCTCCCCACATCGGGATCGAGGCCGGAACAGACCCGGTGGAACCGGCGTTCGTTAGCTGCCCCGTACCCGAGAGACCCGCCCCCTACAGGGACCCGCCACAGAAGCCCGTCGAGAGCCCCGCGATGAGAACAGCCGCTTCTATCGTCAACCGCATCACCGAAGCCGCCCGCGCGGCCGCCGGCCGCGTGGCGGAGGCTCTGTTTCCCCAACCGGAGCCCCGGCTCGTCCCCGTACGGGTCCGGCGCCATCCGCCCGGTTCCTCGCGCTGAGCAGCCGCGCCGACGCTTCACGCCCTGCAAGCCGCCTCCGGGCGGCTTTTTGCTGACTGGAGTCCGGGCGCGATACCCGGCGTCCTCCCTAAGACTAGCGGCGTACAGGGCGAGCATCCCCGAGGCGATAGAGGCCGATTTAGACGGTTCGATCCGTTGTCTCCCGCAATTGTCGCGAGCCAACCTGGCGTCGTATCCCTCTCTCGACGTACTGACCCGGGCGACGCGCCTTCCGGGTGGCCGGGGCCCTGCCCGCCACCGCGCGTCCCGGGGCCTCCGGGGGACCTCATGGCACGCGGCGACGGCGTACGGCGCTTCCTGGCCTCCGGCGGGACGCGCCGGCAGATGATCGGCACGGCGCTGGCCGGCCTGATCCTCGGGCTCGGCTGCGTGGTGGTCGGCACGAGCCTCGCGCGGGCCAACGAGCAGCCGGGCCTGTTCAACATCTTCGAGCGGCTGTTCGGCGGCCCCGCGCCGGAGCGGCGCGTACAGCCGCCGCCGCGGCCCGGGCGCTACGCGAACCTGCCGGATGCCCGGCGCATCGCCCGGCCGCAGCCCCTCCTCCAGACGCCGCGGCACGCCTTCGACCTGCGGGACGCGCGCAGCCGCAAGCGCCAGCGGCGCCGGGCGGTGGCGAGCCTCCCCCCGATGGCGGTGGCGCAGGGCCCCAGCACCGTCTGCGTGCGGACCTGCGACGGCTACCTCTTCCCCCTCGGCCGCCTCGCCTCGCGCAACGACCTGCCCGTCCACGAGGCCGCCTGCGCCGCCGCCTGCCCGGGCGCCGCGACGAACCTCTACACCCTCGGCGCGAACGACGCGGAGCTCGACAGCGCCGTCAGCCTGAAGGGCCAGCCCTACCGCGCCTCCGCCTTCGCCAACGTCTACCGCACGCGCCGGGTGGCGTCGTGCTCCTGCCAGGCCGCGCCCGGCACCGCGCCGGTGACCCTCGCGGAGGACCCGACGATCCGCCCGGGCGACGTGGTGACCACGCGGGACAGCGCCCGGATCGTGACGCGGGTGCGGGCCGGCAGCGTCGCGACCGAGGATTTCCGCCACGCCCGCGGCGTCGCGCGAGCCCGGATCCGCGCGATCGAGGCCCGGGTCGGCGCCCTGCGGCGCGAGGAGGACGCCCGCACCTTCCGGCGCGCCCTGCGCCTCGCCGAGGGCGCCGGCATCGTCCGGGTGGCGGCGGCCGGCCCCGGCTTCCAGCCCGTGGCCGCGGGCAACGGCGGCGTGCGCGTCGTCTCCCCCTCCCCCTACCTGCGCTGAGGCGCCGGAGCGGTCCCGATCCGCGTTGTCCCCAGCAGCCCGATGTCGTAGGGCGGCGCCGCGGCCGGCGGGGCCGCGCGGGAGCGGACGGATGAGCGACAGCAGCGGGCCGGCCTTCGACGCCGCCCTTCCGCCCGCGGGCCGCTTCGAGACGCTCACGCCCCTGGTCCGCCGGCGCATCGCGCCGAACGGCAGCCCCTTCACGGCGAGCGGCACCTGCACCTACGTGGTGGGCCACGGCCGCGTCGCGGTAATCGACCCCGGGCCCGAGGACGCCGCGCACGTCGACGCCCTCCTGGCCGATCTCGGGTCCGAGACGGTCGAGGCCATCGTCGTCACCCACACCCACCGCGACCACTCGCCCGGCGCCCGCCTGCTCAAGGCGCGCACCGGCGCGCCGATCGTCGGCTGCGGTCCCCACTGGGGGGCCCGGGCGCTCGCCGCCGGGGAGCTGCCGGCCCTCGACGCCAGCGTCGACCGGGACCACGCGCCGGACCGGGTGCTCGCCGAGGGCGCGACGCTGACCGGGGACGGCTGGAGCCTCGCGGCCGTCGAGACCCCGGGCCACACCATGAACCACCTGGCCTTCGCGCTTCCGGAGGAGAACGCCCTGTTCTCGGGCGACCACGTGATGGCCTGGTCGACGAGCATCGTCGCCCCGCCGGACGGCTCGATGCGGGCCTACATGGAGTCCCTCGACAAGCTGCGCGAGCGTCCCGAGACGGTGTACTGGCCGGGCCACGGCGGCCCGGTGCGGGACCCCCGCCGCTTCGTGCGCGGCCTCGCGGCGCATCGCCGCCAGCGCGAGGCCGCGATCCGCGCGCGGGTGCTCGCGGGCGATTCCGACATCCGCGCCATCGTGGCCGCGATCTACCAGGGGCTCGCGCCGCGCCTGATGGGGGCGGCCGCCCTCTCGGTCTTCGCCCACCTCGAGGACCTCGCCGAGCGCGGCCTCGTGGCGACCGACGGGCCGCCCCGGCTCGACGGCGCCTTCCGGCCGACGGACGCTACTTGAGGGCGATGGCGAGGTTGGCGACCTCGTCGAGGTAGGCGCGGATCCGGTCGGCGTTGCCCCCGAAGTCGCGGCTGCCGCGGCGGGAGGCGGAGCGCACGTCGATGCGCGCGCCGTCCGCGCGGGGATGGACCCGCACGGTGATGTCGTCGGGCAGGTTGAGGACGAGGCTGCGCGCCACCGCCTCGATCCGGCCGTTGCCGATCCGGCCGCCGGGCCGGATCGCCTCGACGATCTGCCACTTGCGATTGACCGCCGCCTTGCGGGCCAGCTCGAAGGCCTCCTCCGCATCGACGTCGAGGGTCAGGGGCGCGATCTGCGGGTAGGCCGCGCGCTGGCGCTCCCGGGCCTCCGTGCCGGGGTCCGGCGGGTAGCGCCCCTCCCGTGCCGCGAAGGCGACCCGCGAGCGCGAGAAGGCCGGCGGGTTCTCGGTGTCGGTGCTCACGTCCGCGATGGCCGGGAGGCGGACGCCGCGCAGGGCCGCGTAGGCTGGGTAGGCGAGGACCACGACGGCGAGGAACAGGCCGCCGATCGCCGCGCCGAGGCCGCGCGCGCCCTCCCGCCAGACCCGCACGAAGGCGAACAGCGCGAAGGCGATGGCGAGGGCCGCGATGACGAGGCCGGAGCCTAGCGTGGCGAGGGCGGCGCCGGCATCGGCCCGCGGGTCCCGCACCAGCAGGACCGCGATCCCGGTGACGAGGGCCGCGAACAGGGCGACGCGCCGGGACAGGATGCCGGCGCGGGTGACGGGTTCCTCGATGAGCAGTCGGCGCATGGACCGGGTTCGATGGTCGCCCGCTCGGATCCCGGGCGCGGACGCAAGCTTTACCGTCCGCGGCGCGCCGACGCCAGCCGCGGACGGCAACCAGCGAGCGAACCGGATGTCGGGACGCGTTGCGGCCTGCTATAGGCTCGGCCCGCCATGACCCGCACCGACGCCCATTCCGCCCCGCCGCCTGCCGAGGGCCAAGCCGAGACGGATCTCGCCGAGCCGATTCCCGCCGGAGCCGATCCGTTGCGGGTCTGGTTCCGCTTCATCCGGCTGAGCCGGCGCGTCACCGCGGCGGTCGGCGCGGACCTGCGCGAGATCGGCCTCTCGATCCCGCAATTCGACGTGCTGTCCACCCTCACGGAGCGCGAGGGCCTGACCCAGCAGGAGCTGGCTGCCCGCCTCTACGTGACCAAGGGCAACGTCTCGGGGCTGATCGACCGCCTGGTGGAAGCCGGTCTCGTGGAGCGGCGCGCGATTCCGGGCGACCGCCGCTCGCACGCCCTCCACCTGACGCCGACGGGCGCCGACCTCGCCGCCCGGGGCATCGCCGCGCAGGAAGCCTACGTGCGGCGCACCCTCGGCCGCCTCGCGCCCGAGACGCTCGCGGCCTTCGAGGGCCACGTCCTGGAATGGCGCGCCCTCGCCCGCGCCGATGCCGAGGGGCGCTGAGGGCGAGAGGCCGCGCCCGTCACACCATCCCGAGGGCCTGCATGTAGAGCTCGAGGATCGCCTCCTCCTCCTGGCGCTCGGCGTGGTCCTTCTTACGCAGCGAGATGATCTTGCGCAGCGCCTTGGTGTCGAAGCCGGTGCCCTTGGCCTCGGCGTAGACGTCCTTGATGTCGCCGGCGAGGCCGGCCTTCTCCTCCTCGAGCCGCTCAATGCGCTCGATGAAGCTCTTGAGCTGGTCGGCGGCGACCGAGGACGGGTCGACCGCGGGGGCGGCGGAAGCTGCCATGATAGCCTTGATCCTCTCGCGTGGCGGCGCGCCTCGCGGCGCGCCCTCGGGCCGGTGGTAGGGCGGCAACCTTAACCAAGAGGTTATCGCGGGGCGCGCGCCCCGCGCTGCGGCCCTAGTGCGGGCCGGGCTGTGACTTCGCGAACGCGGCCTGCTGCTCGGGGCTCGCCTCCGCCTGGTGCTGCGCCTTCCAGGTCTCGTAGGGCATGCCGTAGACGTGCTCGCGGCTCGCGTCCTTGGTCAGGGGCAGGCCGCGGGCGTCGGCCGCGTCCTTCAGCCAGTTCGAGAGGCAGTTCCGGCAGAAGCCGGCGAGGTTCATCAGGTCGATGTTCTGCACGTCGGTGCGGTTCTGAAGGTGGGAGACGAGGCGCCGGAACACCGCGGCCTCCAGCTCCGTGCGGGTGGTCTCGTCCATCTCGGTCATCTCGGGCTCCTCCGTCACCGCCTCAGGTCGGCGTCCGGGGCCGCCCCGTCAAGCCGCCAGCATCGGGCGCAGGAGGCGGGCGAAGCGCTCGGCCCACTCGGCCTGCCCGTCCTCCCCGGCGATCAGGTCCTGGCGGATCTCCACCAGCGCGTTGGGCAGGCCGCGGGCGGTGGCGTGCCGGTCGATGGTGTCGCCCGGCAGGCCGCCGCCGTAGGGCTCGTTGTCCCCCACCGTCAGGCCGGCGGGGTCCGCCCGCAGGCCGGCGATCAGCGGCGCGCTCATGCGGTCGTCCCGGTCGTAGAGGATACCGACCTGCCAGGGCCGGGCGATCCCGCGCCAATAGGGCGTGAAGCTGTGCATCGTGAGGATCATCGGGGGGCGGCCCGCGCCCTGCGCGGCGT
This sequence comes from Methylobacterium sp. A54F, assembly GCF_053346035.1. Lineage (NCBI taxonomy): Bacteria > Pseudomonadati > Pseudomonadota > Alphaproteobacteria > Hyphomicrobiales > Methylobacteriaceae > Methylobacterium > Methylobacterium sp. A54F. Next base: position 19,036 of record NZ_JBKFBF010000022.1, read on the forward strand.
CCACCCCGGCGTCGATGGCCGCGTCGAAGGGCGCGTAGAAGCGGGCGATGCGCTCCGCCTTGCCGGCCGCGTCGATGCGGGCGTTGCCGGGCACGATCGCGCCGTCGGAGAGGCGCATCACCAGGGTCGGGTCCTCCCGGCCCCGGTTCGGATCGATGATGAGGCGCGAGAACCGGGTGAGGATCGCGGGGGCGCCGAGCCGGGCCGCGAGGCGCCGCGTCACGCCGGCCGCCCCGATGTCGTAGGCGATGTGGCGGCCGAACTCCGTCTCCGGCACGCCGAGGTGAATGTCGTCGGGCACGAAGTTCGAGGCGTGGTCGCACAGGATCAGCAGGCCGCTGGCGGGGTCGCCGGCGATGGTCTCGACCGGGTGAGGGCTCGCTCCAGGCATCGGGCTCGGGTTCGTCCTGTACAGCTTCGTCGCGGGCGGGCTTGCCGTCACGGCGAGCCTCGGGCAGAGCACGTAGCAACGATCGTGCGCTCACGGCAACAAACCGCCCGTCGCCCTCCCCTCGCCGCGTGCGGGCGTGCGGGCGAGGACGCACGACACCACGACCGAGACGAAGATCCCCGCAGAGGGAACGACGCGCGAGGACCGCCCGCATGACCGCCTCCGACGCCAGCACCCACGCCAACCCGGACCAGCGCAGCCTGCTCACCGGGCTCCTCGACGCCGCCATCGCGGCGACGCATCCGGACCTGTGCCTGCCCGCCCACCTGCCGGCCCCCTCCCCCGGCCGCCTGATCATCCTCGGTGCCGGCAAGGCCGGCGGCAGCATGGCGGCGGTGGCGAGCCGCTTCTACCGGGAGCAGCACGGGCTCGCGGAGGACCGCATCGTCGGCCTCGCCGTCGCCCGCCACGGCTACGGGCAGGAAGCGCCGGGCATCCGCATGGTCGAGGCCGGCCATCCCGTGCCGGATGCCGCGGGAATCGCGGCCACCGAGGAGGCCCTGCGCATCGCCCTCAGCGCCGGGCCGGACGACGAGGTGCTGGTGCTGCTCTCCGGAGGCGGCTCGGCGAACTGGATCGCGCCCGCCGGGGACCTCACCCTCGCGGAGAAGCAGGCGATCACCAAGGCGCTGCTGCGCTCCGGCGCGCCGATCGGCGAGATCAACACCGTGCGCAAGCACCTCTCGCGCATCAAGGGCGGGCGCCTGGCGCTCGCCGCCCGCAACGCCCGCTCGATCCTGACGCTCGCGATCTCCGACGTGCCCTTCGACGACACCTCCGTGATCGCCTCGGGGCCCACCGTGCCAGATCCCTCGACCCTCGCCGAGGCCCGCGCCATCTGCGAGCGCCGCGGCATCCCGCTGCCGGAGGCGGCCCGCGCCCTCCTGAACGACCCGAACAACGAGACCCCGAAGGCCGGCGACCCCGCCTTCGCGCGAGCCGAGTACCGCATCATCGCCCGGCCGATCGACGCCCTCGAGGCGGCCGCGGCCGGCGCCAAGGCCGCGGGCTACGAGCCGGTGATGCTCGGCTCCGACCTCGAGGGCGAGGCCCGCGAGGTCGCGGCCGAGCACGCCCGCCTCGCCCGCGAGGCGAAGGCCGGCGGCCGGCGGGTCGCCCTGATCTCCGGCGGCGAGCTCACGGTGACGATCCGCGGTGAGGGCAACGGCGGGCCGAACCAGGAATACGCGCTGGCGCTGGCGCTGGCCCTCGACGGGGAGCCCGGCATCGCCGGCATCGCGGCCGACACCGACGGCACCGACGGCGGCCGCGGCGAGGCCACCGACCCGGCCGGCGGACTCGTGGACCCGACGACGCTGGAGCGGGCCCGCGCGGCCGGCCTCGATCCGGCCGCGATGCTCGCCGACAACGATTCCACGCGCTTCTTCGCGACCATCGGCGACCTCGTCCAGCCCGGCCCCACCCGCACCAATGTCAACGATTGCCGCATCATCCTCGTCGATTAGGCCGGTTCCGCGTTCCCAGACCATGAGAGGGGCTCTCGCGACGGGGCCGGCCTCGCTCGCGCTCGCCGCCCTGATCCTCCTCGGCGGCTCGGGGGCGGCCCGGGCGGACCTGCGGATGTGCAACCTCACCGGCAGCAAGGTCGGGGTGTCCCTCGGCTACCGCGACCCGCAGGGCTGGGTCACGGAGGGCTGGTGGGACCTGACCCCGAAGGCCTGCGAGACCCTGCTGCGCGGGGCGCTCGCGGCGCGATTCTATTACGTCTTCGCCGTGGACTACACGCGCGGCGGCGAGTGGAGCGGCCGCTCGCTGATGTGCACGAAGGATTCCGCCTACACGATCCGCGGGGTCGAGGACTGCCTCGCCCGCGGCTACGACCGCAACGGCTTCTTCGAGGTCGACACGGGCGAGCAGAAGAGCTGGACCATCCAGCTCACGGACCCGAACCAGCCCGTCGCGCCGCAGCCTTGACGCGCGCCGGGCCCGCCCGCCTCCAGCCGTCCGATCCCCGGAAGGTCTTCCGCCCGTACCGCCCTTGACGCCGCCGGCACGGGGGTGCTTCTGGCCGCGCGCGCCCGGGCCGCCCGGACGCGCCGCATCCGGCGGGCATCCCTGCACGCACCCCCTTAGGAGGCCCGTTTGAAACGCTCCCGCCGCACGAAGATCGTCGCCACCCTCGGCCCGGCCTCCGACTCGCCGGAGATGATCGCCAAGCTGTTCCACGCGGGCGCGGACGTCTTCCGGCTCAACATGAGCCACCTGCCGCGCGAGCGGCTCCCCGAGAAGGTCGAGGCGATCCGCGCCGTGGAGCGCGAGGCCAAGCGCCCGATCGCGATCCTGGTGGACCTGCAGGGCCCGAAGCTGCGCGTCGGCGCCTTCGCGGAGGGCAGCGCCATGCTGGAGAACGGCGCGAGCTTCGTCCTCGACGGGGACCCGACGCCCGGCGACGTCCACCGCGTGCACCTGCCCCACCCCGAGATCCTCTCGGCGCTGGAGCCCGGCCACGCGGTGATCATCGACGACGGCAAGCTGCGCCTCACCGTCACCGAGGCGAGCGAGAGCCGCGCCGTGACCCGCGTCGAGGTCGGCGGCCGCATCTCGAACCGCAAGGGCGTCTCGCTGCCCCACACGGTCATCCCGGTCCCGGCCATGACCGAGAAGGACCGCTCGGACCTCGAGGCCGGCCTCAACGCCGGTGCCGACTGGATCGCCGTCTCCTTCGTGCAGCGCCCCGAGGACGTCGCCGAGGTGAAGAAGGTCGCGGCCGGCCGCGCCCTGGTGATGGCCAAGATCGAGAAGCCGCAGGCGCTCACCCGCCTCGACGAGATCATGGAGGTCTCGGACGGCCTGATGGTGGCCCGCGGCGACCTCGGCGTGGAGATGCCGCTGGAGCAGGTGCCGGGCGTGCAGAAGCGCATCACCCGGGGGGCGCGCCGCCTCGGCAAGCCCGTCGTGGTGGCGACGCAGATGCTCGAATCGATGATCACCGCGCCGGTGCCGACCCGCGCCGAGGTCTCGGACGTGGCCACCGCCGTCTACGAGGGCGCGGACGCGGTGATGCTCTCGGCCGAGAGCGCCTCGGGCGCCTTCCCGATCGAGGCCATCACCACCATGAGCCGCATCGCCGAGCAGGTGGAGCGGGACGCCCTCTACTGGTCGATCATCACGGCGCAGCGCTCGGAGCCCGAGCACACCGCCGCCGACGCCATCGCGGCGGCGGCCCACCAGATGGTGAACGCCCTCGACCTCAGCGCCATCATGGCCTGGACGCATTCGGGCTCGACGGCCCTGCGCCTGTCGCGCTCGCGCCCCAACGCCACGGTGATCGCCCTGACCCCGAAGCGCGAGACCGCGCGCCGCCTGGCGCTCGCCTGGGGCACGCACCCGATCGTGACGAACGATGCCAGCGACGTGGACGACATGGCCTTCCGGGCCGCGAAGTTCGCGGTGCGCGAGCGCTTCGCCGAGATCGGCGACCGGGTCATCGTGGTGGCCGGCGTGCCCTTCGGGACACCGGGCGCCACGAACCTCGTGCGCATCGCCTTCGTGACGCGCGACCACGCCGCGCGGGCCTGAGGCCCGCGGGGGTCAGGGGGCGACGACCGGGGGATCGGCCGTCGCCCCGCCGGTCCGGTCGGCGAGCTCCGAGACCGCGTCGGCCAGCGCCTCCGGGGCGACCCAGGGCACCATGTGGCCGATCCCCGGCAGCAGGGCGAGGCGCGCGCCCGGAATGAGCCCGGCGAGGGGCCGTGCCTGCAGGTCGGTCCGCACGATGCGGTCGGCCTCGCCGGACACCACCACCGTCGGCACACGCAGGCTGGCGTAGCGCGGCGCCTGGGCGGCGAGCGCCGCGGGCAGCCCCATCAGGTCCTGCACGTTGGCGAGCAGCGTGCCGGGCCGCAGCACGAGGGCGGCGCGGCTGCGCGCGAGGTAGCCCTCGCTCACCGCCTGCGGCACGAACACCGTGCGGGCGGCCCCATCGAGATAGTACAGCCCGAGGGGCGGCCCCACCGTGCGGCTGAGGCACCAGGCCACCGGCGGCTGCAGGGCGAGCCGCCAGTACCAGGGCAGCGCGGGCCGATCGGGGAAGGGCAGCGCCACCGGCGAGACCAGGGCGAGGCCGGCCACCCGCTCCGGATGGTCGAGGGCGAGGCGCAGCGCCAGCGCGCCCGACCAGGAATGTCCGAGGACGATCGCAGGGCCGACGCCCATCCGCTCCAGCGCCTCCGCGACGGCCTGCGCCTGCCGGGCGGGGCCGGCGGCCTCGGGTCCGCCGAGACGGTCGCTCCAGCCGAAGCCCGGGCGGTCGAAGGCGACGACCCGGAAGCCGCGCGCGGCGAGCGTCCGGCCGACGCCCTCCATCGGATCCGATGCGTTGGCGGAGGCGCCGTGAAGCAGCACCACCGTGGCGCGCCCGCCCGTGGCCGGTCCGGCCTCGACGGTGGCGAGCCGGCCCCCCGTGACGGCCACGAACGGGCCTTCGGGCGGATGCGCGGCCTCGACCCGCAGGGTGATCAGGAGGCTCGCGGCCGCGCCGAGCGCCAGGATCCCGCCGACGAGGGCCGCGGCGATGCCGAGGAGCCCCGCGAGCGCGGCGAGGAGGTGGCTCAAAGCTCGCGGCCGTCGACGTCCGGCCTCAGGCGCTCGATCAGCTCCTTCACCTTCTCCATGCGCGGGTAGAGCGCGGCCGCGCGCCGGAAGGCGTCGAGGGCGTGGGGCTTGTCCTCGAGGGACTGGTAGACCCGCCCGAGGGCCGCCCAGGCCTCGAAGTGGCGCGGCTCCAGCACCAGGGCGCGCTGCAGGTCGGCGATGGCCGCGGCCTTGTCGGAGAGGTGCCAGAACACCAGCGCGCGCCGCTTCCAGCCCTCGGCCCAGCCCGGCTCCAGGTTCGTCGCCCGGTCCATCAGCTCGGCGGCGAGGGGCAGGTCGTCGGAGCTCATGGCCAGCCGGGCGCGCTCGGTGACGAGGTCGGCGGTGGCGCTGCCGGAGCGCTCGAAGCGCCGCTCGATGAGGCGGGCGACGCCCTTCGCCTCGGCATCGTCCTCGGCGTCGCGCAGGCGGGCGAAGAGGTCGTCGAGGCTCGCGGGCGGCGTCGGCTTGGCCTCGGGTCCCGGCCTGCCGCCGGCCCCTGGCTCGCGCGCGAGCGCACCGGGCGGTCCCGCGGAGGCGGGCCCGGCACAGGTCGCGGCCAGGAGGGCCGCGAGGATGAGGGAGGCTGGACGCAGCATGGACGGAGCTTGTCCGCCTGCCGCGCGAGCGTCAACGGGCGCGTTGACGCGCGGGCGCCCGCCGGGCGGGCGCCGCGGGGCTCAGCCCTGGCGGGCCTTGAATCGCTTCTGGGTCTTGTTGATCACGTAGACCCGGCCCTTGCGACGCACGAGCTGGTTGTCGCGGTGACGGCCGCGGAGCGACTTGAGGGAGTTGCGAATCTTCATCGGTCTCAATCGGCGCGGTGGTGGCCGGCCGCCTGTCCATGGGGTCTCGGGAACGGAGAGCCGCGGGGGCGCCCCGGCGATGGCAGCGCACGCCTCGCGGAAAGGTGGCCCCCTTATCAGGATTCGGTGGCGCGAGGCAAGACGGCGTGGCCGTGCCCCTGGCTTCGACTCGCGCTGAGGAAGCCCCGCCTCGGGACGACGGTGCGCCTTCTGCCAAGCCCGGATGACGGAGGTGCCTGTCCGCCCCCCACCCCCGTCATCCCGGGGCGCCGGAGGCGAGCCCGGGATCCAGAGCCGCCGAGGCGGCAGGACGAGCGGGCGTCGGCGGCTCTGGATTCCGGGCTCCGCTGCGCGGCCCCGGAATGACGGCGGTGGTGGTTCGGCGTCGATCGGAAATCGGAGCCCGGTGACGGGAATTCGAGTCCTACCGCTCGCGCCAGGCCTTGGCGATCTGGTCGCTCATCGGCTTCGTCAGGTAGCTCATCACCGAGCGCTCGCCGATCTGCAGGAAGGCCTCCACGGGCATGCCCGGCACGAGGCGCAGGGGGCCGAGGCGGGCGCGCTGGTCGTCGGGCACCAGGATGCGGGCGGTGTAGAAGCTGATGCCGGTCTTGGGGTCGGTGCTGACATCCGCCGAGACCCGGGTGACGACCCCGTCGATCTCCGGCGTCACCCGCTGGTTGAAGGCGGGGAAGCGCAGCACGGCGCGCTGCTCGGCGCGCACGCTGTCGATGTCCTGGGGCTGGATGCGCACCTCGACCGCGAGCTGGTCGGCGCTCGGCACGATCAGCATGGCGGGCTCGCTCGGGGTGACGAGGCCGCCGATCGTGTGGACGCTGAGCTGATGCACGGTGCCGTCCTGGGGCGCGCGCAGGTCGATGCGCTTGAGGAGGTCCTCGGCCGAGACGCGCTTCTCCACCACCTCGGACCAGCGCGCCCGGATCTCGGCGAGGTCCTTGCCGACCTCGGTGCGCATGTCGCCGTCGACCTGGAGGATCTGCAGCTCGGTCTCGGTGATGCGCCCGCGCGCGGCGGCGGTGGAGGCCATCAGCTGCCCGCGCTCGCCGGCGAGCCGCGCCCCGTCGCGCTCGAGCGCGGTGACCCGGGAGAGCTGCACGAGGCTCTTGGCGTAGAGCTCGCGCACCCCGGCGAGCTCCGTGCCGATCAGCCGGATCTCGCGCTCCTTGGCGGCGGCCTGCTCGGTGAGCCCCGAGATCTCCTGGCGGAGCTGGGTGATGCGCTCGCGCAGCTGCGCCTTCTGGCCCTCGCGCCCCGCGACGCGCGCCGCGAACAGCCGGGTCTCCCCGTCGATGAGGTGGGCGACCGCGGGGTCCGCCCGGCGTGCCGTCAGCTCGGCCGGGAACGCCACCGCCTCCGCCCCGTCGCGCTCCGCCTCGTCCCGGGCGCGGCGCGCCGCGAGCTCGTCGAGGGCCTTGAGGACGATGTCGAGGTTGGCCCGCGTCTGGGTGTCGTCGAGGCGGATCAGCACCTCGCCGGCCTTCACCCGCGCGCCCTCGCGCACCTTCAGCTCGCCGACCACGCCGCCGGTGGGGTGCTGGACCTTCTTGACGTCGGACTCGACGACGAGCTGGCCCGGCGCGATCACCGCGCCCGCGATGTCCGTGAAGGCCGCCCAGCCGCCGAGGCCGACCACCAGGGCGAGGCCGAGCCCGAGCGCCGCGGCGAGGTGGCGGCGGATCGAGGCCCGCGCGGGGGCGTCCGGCCCGGGATCCAGCATCTCAGGCGCGCTCCTGCAGGTCGTCCCCCGCCGGAGCGAGGATCGGCGCGGGGACCGGGGCGGCGTCGGGGGCCGGGGCGGGGCGCAGGACGCGCCGGAGCACCTCGTCCTTGGGGCCGAAGGCCTGGACGCGGCCCTCCGCCATCACCAGCACGAGGTCCACCGCCGCCAGCGCGCTCGGGCGGTGGGCCACCACCACGCAGATGCCGCCGCGGCGGCGCACGCCGAGGATCGCCTGGGTGAGGGCGTTCTCGCCCTCGCTGTCGAGGTTGGCGTTCGGCTCGTCGAGGATCACCAGGAAGGGATCGCCGTAGAGGGCGCGGGCGAGACCGATGCGCTGGCGCTGGCCGGCGGAAAGGCCGGCGCCGCCCTCGCCCACCCGGGTGTCGTAGCCCTCGGGCAGGCGCAGGATCATCGCGTGGGCGCCGGCGGCCTGCGCCGCCGCGACCACCTGCGCGGGCGGGGCGTCCGGGCGGAAGCGGGCGATGTTCTCGGCGACCGTGCCGGCGAGAAGCTCCGCCTCCTGGGGCAGCAGCCCGAGATGGGGGGCGAGCGCGGCGCTCTCCCACTGGTCGAGGGAGGCCCCGTCGAGCCGGACCTTGCCGCGGGCGGCCGGCCAGATCCCCGCCAGCGCCCGGACGAGGCTCGACTTGCCGGAGGCCGAGGGGCCGATGACGCCGAGCCCCTGGCCCGCCGCGAGGGTCAGCGTCGTGTCCTGCACCACGAGGCGCTGGCTGCCGGGGGGCGCCACCGCCAGCCCCTCGACGGCGAGGGAGGCGACGGGAGCGGGCAGCGCGTGGCGGCTGCGCTCGGGCGGGTTGGCGGCGAGGGCCGCGTCGAGCCGGGCCCAGGCCTGGCGGGCCTGCACGAAGCTCTTCCAGTTGGCGATGGCGAGCTCCGCCGGCGCCAGCGCCCGCGAGACCAGGATCGAGGCCGCGATGATGATCCCGGCGCTGGCGACCCCCTGGATCACCAGCCAGGCGCCGATCGCCAGGGTGGCGGATTGCAGGGCGAGGCGGAACACCTTCGAGGCGGCCCCGAAGCCGCCCGCGGTGTCGGCGACGCGCTGCTGCGCCTCCCGGTAGGCGCCGTCGGCTGTGGCCCAGCGCCGGGCGAGCGTCCCGCGCAGGCCCAGCGCGTGCAGCACCTCGGCGTTGCGGCGGCCGGCCTCGGCGAGGCCGTTGCGGGACAGGCCGTGCCGGGTGGCGTCGCGGGCCCGCTCGCGCGTCGCGCGCTCCGTGGCGAGGGTGAGCACCGCCAGCACCGCCGCGCCCGCGAGCCCCGCGACGCCGATGAGCGGGTGGAACAGGAAGCAGATGGCGAGGTAGACCGGCATCCAGGGCAGGTCGAAGAAGGCGCCGGGCCCGGGGCCGCCCAGGAACGCCCGGATCTGGTCGAGGTCGCGCAGGGGCAGCAGGCCGTCGCCTGCGCCGGAGCCCGCTCCCCGGAGGGGCGCGCGCACGACGAGGTCGTAGACCCGGCCCCCCACCGCCTCGTCGAGGGCCGCGCCGATGCGCGCGAGGACGCGGGCCCGGATGGCCTCCAGGGCGCCCTGGAAGGCGTAGAGCACGAGGACGAGGATCGCGAGGCCGACGAGGGTCGGCACCGACCGGCTCGGGATGACCCGGTCGTAGACCTCGAGCATGAACAGGGAGCCGGTCAGGTAGAGCAGGTTCACGAGCCCGCTCATGGCCGCGACGCCCGCCAGCGCGCCCCGGCACGGCGCCAGCGCCGCCGTGAGCTCGGCCCTCTCACCAGCCCTGACCACGGCCCGTCGCCTCCCGCTCGGGGCCGGCTTCCGGTGGTCGGTCCCAGGCGTGAACTCTACCAGCAATTGCGGCGGGATTTAAGCCGGCGCCCGGGGACGGGCGGATGGACTTCCAAATAGTGTTGTCGCGACCCAAACCCCGCCCTCGTGCAGGTGATCCTGCCGGCGGCGGGGTCGGTCGGAACCTCGGGGGCCGCGGGCCCTCCGGAGAGGGTCCGCGGCCGTCGTCGGGCCTACTGGGGCGCCGCCGGGGCCGGAGCCGGCGTCGCGGGCGCCGGTGCGGGGGCAGCCGGTGCAGGGTTGGCCGGTGCGGCGGGGGCCGGCTGCGCGGGGTCCATCGGCGCCGGGGTCTGGGCGGCGCTGGCGGTCACCTTGGTCAGCTCCGGGTAGGTCTCCACCACGTGCGCGCCGCCCAGCGGCTTGCTGGCCCCGTTGTGGCAGGTGGCGCAGTTCATCTTCGGGGCGTCGCCCTTCGGGCCGAGGCGGTTCGCCGGGAAGGTCTCGGTGAGCGGCGTCATGTAGTCGGCGTTGAGGTCGCGCACCATCCGGATCGCGTGCCAGGCCAGCACCCGCTGCGGCGTGCTCTGGTCCCACTGCGCCACCGCGCGGGTGTTGTGGCAGTAGGTGCAGTTCACACCGAGCGATTCCGACATGCTGATCATCAGCCCGAAGGTCTTCTCCGCGTCCTGGATCGGCCGGCCCTTCGTTTCCGGCAGCGCCGTCGTGGCATTGACCCGGATCGCGCTCGCGGGCGTGTCCTTGTGGGCGTAGAAGTCGGTGTAAATGTTGTAGGGCAGCGAGCTCAGGCCCACGTCGGTGCTGGCGACGTTCTGGCCGTTGTTGCGGGAGATGAAGCCCGGGCTCGGCCCCGGCTTGTCGAACCAGATGTTGGCCGGCACCGGCTGGCCGCGGTGGCAGGTGTAGCAGGTCACCCCCGCCTCGCCGACGTGCTTCGTCTTCCAGTCGCTGTTGATGTGCTGGACCATCTGGATCATGCGGCGGGCGACGCGCTTCTGGTAGAGGCTGTCGTCGGCCATGTTCTCGGTGTTGTGGCAGTAGGTGCAGCCCTGCTCGGGCGAGACCCACTCGGTCATCGAGACCATCAGCCGGTTGAACTGCTCGGCGGAAAGGTCGCCGAGCACCTTGACGTTCTGGTAGACGGCCGAGGCCTTGTCGCCACCCGCGTCCACCGGGTCGGCGGGCGTCGGCGCCACGTTCGCGGCCTTCTTGGCCGCGATGTTGGCGCGGGTCTGCACGAGGTCCATGCCGGTGCCGCGGAAGCCGCCCTGGCGGCCGTCCACGGGCGGGCGCGTCCAGCCCGCGGTGCCGAGCATCGCCACCGTGAGGAACAGGGCGAGGACGCCTCCGACGACGGCGAGGAGCGTCTTCATGGGGTTCCTCCGGGGGCGAGGGTGGGATCGACGATGGGGCCGAAGACCTGCGGGTAGGCCGGGGCGACGCCGTGCTTGACCGCCCAGAGGTACCAGTTGTCGACGACGGTGCCGGTGAGCAGGATGCCGATGCCGCCGGTCAGCGTGGTCAGGACCGCGAACCAGTAGGCCCAGCGGTGGACCGATTCCATGGTGGCGTTGAAGCCCATGGTCCAGCGCCAGAACAGGGCGGCGCGCTCCGTGGCGGTGCCGCGGTCGACGATCTGGTCGATCTCGCGCTCGGCGCCGTACCGGGAGCAGGCCAGGATGGTGCCCCCATGCATCGCGAAGAGCAGCGTCGACCCGTAGAGGAAGACGATCGAGAGCATGTGGAACGGATTGTAGAACAGATTGCCGTACCGGAGCGAGAAGGCTGCGGTCCAATCAAGGTGCGGCAAGATGCCGAAGGGCACCGCCTCGCTCCACGAGCCCATCAGGATCGGCCGGATGAAGCCGAGGACGAGGTAGAGCCAGATCGCGCTGGCGAAGGCCCAGGGCACGTGCGTGCCGAGGCCGAGCGCCCGGGCGCGGCGGTAGAGGCGCACCCACCAGAGCAGGATCGAGGCGGTGAGGAAGAAGCCGGCGATCAGCCACCAGCCTCCCTCGGCGAGCGGCGGCAGGACCCGCAGGCCGTATTGCGGGCGTGGCGGCTCCAGCGCCAGCCAGGGGAGCTGGCGCACGAACTGGACGGGGTCCCAGTTCACCGAGGCCCACATGTTGAGCCCGATGATCTCGAAGGCGATGAGCCCGCAGGCGAAGGACAGGGTCCCGAGGTAGCCCGCGTAGATCGGGCCGACCTGCGCGTTGCCGATCAGGCCCATCAGGTAGCTGTGGAACGGCTTGCCGATGCGCGCGTCGCCCGAGGAGACCGGGACGCCCATCTCGGGGTCGACCGCGCGGACCTGAACCTGGGTCAGGATGTTCTGATAATATGCCATGGCGGTGCCCTCCCCTTCAGCGCCACACCGGGAGATTGAGCCACCAGCCCCACCATTCCGGCCAGCCCTGGGTCCAGAAGGGTCCGCTGATGACGATGCAGACGGCGCTCCAGAACCCCGCCGAGAGGGCCAGGAACAGGCCGAGCCGGTGGATGCCGAGCGTGCCGATCGAGTAGCCGATCGTGTCGCGGAAGAAGGTGTCCTCGTGCTCCGGCGTCCGCACCGTCTCGCCCGGCGTCGGGTTCGTCGCCGCGAGGATCAGGCCGCCGTGCATGGCCAGCGCCAGCGTCGTCGTGAAGAAGAACGTCACGGCGAGCATGTGGGCGGGATTGTAGTGGAAGTGCAGGTACTGGTAGCCCGTGTTCGAGACCCAATCGAGGTGGCTCAGGATCCCGTACGGGAAGCCGTAGCCCCAGGCGCCCATCAGGAAGGGCCGGATCACCACCAGGGTCACGTAGGCGAAGATCGCCACCGAGAAGGCGAACGGCACGTGGTAGCCGATGCCGAGCTTGCGGCAGATCTCCACCTCGCGCAGCGCCCAGGACGCGAAGGCCCCGATCGCGCAGAAGGTGATGAGCTGCCACAGCCCGCCCTCCTTCAGGGGCGCAAGCGCCAGGCCGTACTTGAGGTCCGGGGGCGCGATGTTGATCTGCCAGATGTTCCAGGTCGGCCCGATCGCGGCGCCGTAGAGGATCAGCGCGGTGCCCAGCACCGAGAAGAACAGCGTCGTGACGCCGAAGAAGCCGACGTAGAACGGCCCCACCCAGAAATCGAACAGGTCGCCGCCGACGAGCGTGCCGCCGCGGACGCGGTACTTCTTCTCGAAACTCAGCATCGCCATGGCGGTGGCCCTCCGGGCGCGAGACGTGGTTGGGCGAAGGGGTCCGGTTCGCCGCCGGGGGCGGGCGGGGGGATCCGGTCGCCCGGAGCCCTCCGCCCGTGCTGCGTCACGCCGGGGTCGGCGGCGCGATCTGCAGCGTGATCGCCGCGGCCTTCGGCGCCTTCGGGCCTTCCAGCCAGTTGAACCGGTCGGTGCTGAGCAGGATGAAGTGGATCAGCAGCGCCAGGACGAACAGGAAGGTGAAGAGCGCGACGAGGGTCCGCCGCGGATCGAACAGAAGCCAAACCTTGTGCATGTGCGCCTCCTCACGAGATCATCGAGACGAGGCCGTGGGCGGCCGTCGTGACGCTGTCGAGCATCGCGTAGCCCTTCGGCCCGGGCAGCCAGGGCCGCCACATCCACACCAGGATGTGGGCGACCACGGCGATCGCCGTGAAGATGATGAAGCTCGTCAGGAAGATCGCGTGGAACTCCTTGGCTTCGGGTTCCGTCAGCCCTGACAGGCTGCTCGGTCTCTCTACGCCGTTGACCATCGTTCAAACCTCCGCTTCGCTGGCCGCGCCCTCGGGCGCGGCGGGTGTCGCCGTGGCTGTCCGCCCGCCACGGCAGGACTTCCACCCGTGTCATCGGACGGAAGCATCTCGGATCGCTCGGCGCCCCGCTCAGCCCATGAAGGCGAAGGGGATCGCGGAGATCGCCATGGCGCGGGCCTCCCCGAAGACGGAGCGGCGGGCGCCGAGGGCGGGCCGCGCGGCGGCCGCCGGCATCAGGCGCTGCGCCACCGCGGCGGCGAGGAAGAAGGGGTAGGTCGCGGCCAGGATCACCCGGAACTCGAAGCCCTCCCGGTGAAGGCGCGACGTCGCTTCCATCGAACGCATGGGTCTCTTCTCCTGCTGGCGCGCACCCGCGGGCGCGGCCGGAACGCGGGCTTCTGAGGGGCGGGCGGGGGCGCGCACGGACCCGCGGGCGGGGCCGGGCGTCGGGATCGAGAGCGCGGCGCTCATGCGGCGGCTCCGAGCGTCACGCCCGAATGGGCGCGGGCGAGGTGGGGCGGCTCGACCCGCTCGGCGCCGAGGCTGCGGGCCTCGCGCTCGGCGGCGTCCCGCAGGCGCTTGGCCAGCGAGATCCGCACGAGCACGGGGGCGCGCTCGACGAGCTCCGCGAGGTCGGCCTGCGCGGTCTCCGCCCAGGGCAGCTCGCGGTGGAGCCGGGCCGGGGTCGCCTCCACCGCATCCATGTCGCGGGCGAGCGGCAGAATGTGGAAGAGCGCGTCGAACAGCGCGTTGCAGACCTCCTGCACGAGGTAGGTCGCCCCCGAGTAGCCCATGAACGGTGTGCCGGTGTGGCGCCGGACGATGGCGCCCGGGAAGGAGGCGGGCACGAAGGCCGCGCGGGCGCCGGCCTCCGCGGCGTACATCCGCTCGTTGAAGGAGCCGAACAGCACGAGGGGCGGCCGCTCGGCGATGGCGGCGCGCACCATCGCGTTGTCGGGCTTCGCCCCGGCCTTGCGCCCGAACGCGAAGCTGCAGGGCAGCCCCATCTCGTCCTCGAGGAAGTGGCGCACGCCTCGGGCGTAGGTGTCGGTGGCGACGATCCCGAAGCTCGCCGTGCCGAAGAAGTCCTGCGTGACCGAGCGCCAGAGGTCCCAGACCGGCTTGATCGTGGTGTGCCGCTCCCGCTCGATGAACGGCTCGGGGTCGAGGCCGAGGATCTCGCCGAGGGTGCGCAGGAACTTGGTCGTCGAGAGCACGCCGATCGGCGCCTGCAGGTAGGGCCGCTCCAGGTCCTCGCAGAGCAGGCGACCGAACTCGCGGTAGAGGCAGATGTTGGCGTCCGCGTTCACGAGGCGCGGCACGTCGGCGAGGTGTGCGCCGAGGGGGAAGCAGAGGTTCACCTCCGCGCCGATGCCCTCCACGAGGCGGCGGATCTCGGCGAGGTCGGAGGCCAGGTTGAAGGTGCCGTAGGCCGGGCCCAGGATGTTGACCCGCGGCCGCTCGCCGGGCTTGCGCTCGGGGCGGGCCGGGATGCCCTTCTTGGCGAAGCGCTTCGCGCCGTATTCCTGCCAGAGCCAGCGCATCGCCCGGTCGGCGGCCTGCCACTGGTCCTCGTCGATGGTGCGGGGCAGGAAGCGCTGGAGGTTGGTGCCCTCCGGTGTCACGCCGCCGCCGATCATCTCGGCGATGGAACCCGTGATGACGACGCTCGGCTGGGCCGGGTCGAGGGTGGCGTGCGCCCGCTTCATGGCGCCCTCGGTGCCGTGCCGCCCGAGCTCCTCCTCGGCGAGTCCCGTGACGACGATCGGCAGCTCGTGGGGCGGCAGCGCGTCGGTGTAGTGGAGGACCGAGGTGACGGGCAGGTTCTCGCAGCCGACGGGGCCGTCGATGACGACCTGCAGGCCCTTGATCGCCGTGAAGACGTAGGCCGCGCCCCAGTAGCCCCCGGCCCGGTCGTGATCGAGGACGAGCATCAGGCCATCTCCCCGATCGGATCGTGGGCGTGCTTCCCGGCAGTCTTCGGGGCGGGGCTCTGGGGGGCCTTGCGGGCCTTCGGCACGTCCTCCCAGATGCCGGCCGCGTGGCCCTGCCCGACGCCCTCGAAGAAGGCCTTCATGGCATCGAAGCGGCCGCGGTTGGCGATGGCGCCGTTCACCACCTGTGCGAGGGAGCCCGCGCCCGCCACCCCCATCAGGGGGCGCGCCGAGATCAGGTTGGTGAAGTAGAGGGCCGGGGTGCCGGCCTCCTTGGCCTTCTGCACCACCGGCGTGGTGCCGATGGCGAGGTCCGGCCGGAACTCGGCCAGCGCCGCGAGGTCGTCCTCGAGGGAGGCCCGGTAGCGCACCTGCACGCCGCGGGACTCGAGCCAGTCGAGGTCCGCCTCGGAATGCGCCGTGCGCGGGCAGGCGGTGCCGACGTAGCGGAGGTCCGCCCCGCTCTCCACGAGGAGACGGCCGACCAGCAGCTCCGAGCCCTCGTAGCCCGACAGGGTGATCCGCCCGCGGATCGGCGCGGCGGCGAGCGCTCCGCGGATCGGGGGCAGCAGCCGGTTCTTGGCGCCCTCGACGGTGGCGCGGGGGACGCCGCAGGCCTCGCCGATCCGGTCGAGCCACTCGGCGGTGCCGTCGTGGCCGACCGGCGCGGAGCCGACGACCGGGCGGCCCGCCGCCGCGAACTCCCGCAGCGACGCGGTGTAGAACGGGTGGATCGCCGCCACGGCCGCGGCGTCGAGGGCGGCGTAGAGCTCGCGCCACTCCCGCGTCGGCACCACGGGGCCGGCATCGAGGCCCATCGCGCCGAGCATCCCGCCGATCACCACGGGGTCGGCCGGGAACATCTCGCCGAGGAGCGTCACGGTGGGGCGGCCGGAGCGGGCCTGGCGGGGCGCCGCGACGGGGCCGAGCTCGGCCTCCGTGCGGGCGACCTTCAGCATGGCGCCGGCGAGCACGTCCTTGGCCTCGGCATGGGTCGGCACCCCGAAGCCGGGCACGTCGATGCCGATGATGCGCACGCCGTCGATCTGCTTCGGCAGCAGCCTGAGGGGCACGCCGGAGGCGGTGGGCACGCACAGGTTGATCACCACCACCGCGTCGTAATCCTGGGGCCGCGCGGTCTCGTGGACGGCGTCGCGGATGTCCTCGAACAGCTTGCCGGTGACGAGGGTCTCGGAGTTGAAGGGCACGTAGCCGACGCTGCGCTTCGCTCCGTAGAAGTGCGACGTGAAGGTGAGGCCGTAGACGCAGCAGGCGGAGCCCGAGAGGATCGTCGCCGTGCGCCGCATGCGCAGGCCGACCCGGAGCGAGCCGAAGGCCGGGCACATGCTCTGCGGCTGGTCGTGGGGGCCCGCCGGGTAGTCGCGGGCGAGCTCCGCCAGGGTCTCGCTCATGCCCGCGGCCTCGGCGGCCTGGCGCAGCTTGTCCTTGCCGGCGTGGCAGCCGAGCCCGTCGCCCTGGGTCGCGGCGAGGTCGACGCTCCCGGCCGCGCCTGCCAGAGCCTCCGAGGAGGCCTGCTCGGGGGCCTGCTCGGCCTGGAGGGCCGAGGCCGGCTTCTCCCGGCGGGCGCGCAGGTCCTTGATGTCGAGCGTGACGGCCATGCGCGTCAGACCTCGTCGTAGACGACTTCGAGGGACGGCTTGGCGACCATCGAGGCGCCGCACATGTCCTCGATGGTGGCCGGCTCCAGCACGACGCTGCGGCCCACCGCCTCGCCCTTGAACAGGCCGAGCAGGCCGTCCTGGGTCAGCGGCGCCGGCTGGTGCGGCTGCGCCTCGGCGACGTTGCGGGCGAGGTCCGAGAAGAGCGGGCCCCAGCGGCCGTCCGGCCGGCCGATGATCTCGTAGTTCGCGCTCTTGCGGCGGATGTCCTCGTCGGCTGGGATCGAGGCGAGCACCGGGATGCCGACGCTCTCGGCGAAGGCCGCGGCCTCGCCGGTGCCGTCGTCCTTGTTGATGACGAGGCCGCCGACGCCGACGTTGCCGCCGAGCTTGCGGAAGTACTCCACCGCCGAGCAGACGTTGTTGGCGACGTAGAGCGACTGCAGGTCGTTCGAGCCGACGACGATGACCTTCTGGCACATGTCCCGGGCGATCGGCAGGCCGAAGCCGCCGCAGACCACGTCGCCGAGGAAGTCGAGCAGGACGTAGTCGAAGCCCCACTCGTGGAAGCCGAGCTTCTCCAGGAGCTCGAAGCCGTGGATGATGCCGCGCCCGCCGCAGCCGCGCCCGACCTCCGGCCCGCCGAGCTCCATCGCGTAGACGCCGTCGCGCTTGAAGCAGACGTCCCCGATGGCGACCTGCTCGCCCGCGAGCTTCCGCTTGGTCGAGGTCTCGATGATGGTCGGGCAGGCCCGGCCGCCGAACAGCAGCGAGGTGGTGTCGCTCTTCGGGTCGCAGCCGATCAGCAGCACCTTCTTGCCCTGCTGGGCCATCATGTAGCTGAGGTTCGCGAGCGTGAACGACTTGCCGATGCCGCCCTTGCCGTAGATCGCGATGATCTGCGTCTCCTTGGCGCCCGTGGTGGGCACCGGGTCGGGGCCTTGAGCCGCCTCGGCGCGGAGCGCCGCGCCGGTGAGGTGCATGTTCATGGGGCGGCCCTCCAGTCGAGGATCATCTTCAGGCACTCCGGGTCTCCGAAGGCCGTGCGATAGGCCTGCCCCGCCTCGGCCGCGGGGCGGCGGTGCGTGATCAGGCCGTCGAGCGAGAGGGCGCCGCGCTCGATCAGGGCGGTGACGGCCGCGAGGTCGCCGGGCCGGAACTCGGCCGAGACCCGCAGGCGGGCCTCCCGCAGGAAGGCGGGCGGGAAGGCGAAGGAGAGCGGCGCCTCGTAGAAGCCCGCCAGCACGATCTCGCCCCCCGGGGCGAGACGCCCGATGAGGGTGTCGAGGAGGCCGGAATCGCCGCTGACGTCGGTGATCACCGCGTAGTCGCGCCGCTCGTCGGTCTCGGGCGCCACGACCGGGTAGCCGAAGGAGCCCCGGGCCCGCACGGCGTTGGTCTCCCAGACGGTGGGCGCGCCGCCGGCCAGGATCGAGAGGCGGGCGAGGAGCCGCCCGAGCACGCCGTGGCCGACGATGAGGCTGCGCTCGCCCGGGGTGATGCCCGAGAGCGCGTGGTAGGCGGTGGCGGCGAGCGCGATCAGGATCGCCCGCTCGCCGAGGCCGTCCGGCACCGGCACCAGCCGGTCGGCCGGCACCACGAGGTGGGAGGCGGCGCCGCCGAACAGGCCGCGCACCTCGCCGAAGCAGCGGGCGCCCGGCACGAATACCGTCTGGCCCACGGTGAGCCCCGTGGAGGGACGCGCCTGGATCACGGTGCCGACCGACTCGTAGCCCGGCACCAGCGGATAGCCCATGCCGGGGAAGCTCGGCATGCGGCCGGACCAGAGCAGGCGCTCGGTGCCGGTGGAAATCCCGCTCCAGGTGACAGCCACCACCGCGTCGGTCTCGGCGGCCGGCGTCAGCGTCAGGCGGTTGAGCGCCAGATGCTCGGGTCTTTCGAGAACGACAGCGAGCGTATCCATCTGACCCGATGCCTTTCCGCCCTGCGGCTCTCTCTGGAGACTCGTTATCGTCATCGTAGAATGACACTAGGAAGCGTCAAGTAAAATTTACACAGGTTACAGTGGACGGTTCGCGGTGATCAGCCCGGTGAGGAGCGGCCGCCGCGTCGCCCGGGCCCGCGGCTCCGCGAAACCCGCCAGCCGGAGCAGGGCGGCGACCTCGTCGAACCGGCGCGGGCGCCCGCTGCCCATGGCGAGAAGGTAGAAGCCGAAATAGGCGTCGCCGATCGGCTCAGCGCCCGGCGTGCCGGCCAGGGGCTCGGCGATCAGCAGCGTGCCGCCGGGGGGGAGCGCCGCGCGGGCGGCGCGCAGGATGGCGAGGGCGCGCTCGTCCCCGTGGTCGTGCAGGACCCGCACCAGGGAGACGACGTCCGCCCCCCGCGGGAGCGCGCCGTCGAGGAAGCTGCCGCCGTGGCAGGTGACCCGCGGCCCGAGGCCGAGGGCGGCGAGGCGCGCCTCGGCCCGCGCTGCCACGGGGGCGAGGTCGAGGAGCATCAGCCGCAGGGCCGGGGCACGCCGGGCCGCGGCCTCCACGAAGGCGCCCTCGCCGCCGCCGAGGTCGAGCAGGCAGGCGTGGCGGGCGAGCGGGTAGGCGTCGAGCACGTCCTCGGCGATGAGCGCCTGCGAGGCGCGCATCAGGCCGCTGTAGGCCGCGACCGAGCCGGGCGCGACCGCGGCGGGATCGGCGGCCTCCGCGTAGGGCCAGTAGGCGGAGAGCCGCGTCGGCCCGCCCTCGCCCCGCAGCAGCGCCACGGGGTCGCGCAGGTCGTCGTAGAGCATCGCGTGGTGCTCGATCATCGCCGCGACGGAGGGGTTGCCGAGGAGCGCCGCGCCGAGGTCGGCCAGCGCGTAGCGCCCGTCGGCCAAGTGCCGGACGAGGTCGAGCGATGCGGCGGCCCGCAGGAGGCACTCCGCCCGCTCGGGCGCGAGGCGCAGGCGCGGGGCGAGGTCCGCCGCGCAGGCCGGGCCGGCCTCCAGGATGCGGAACAGGTCGAGCCGGACGCAAGCCTGCAGCACCTGCGCGTAGACGAAGCCCGCGCACAGGTCGAACAGGGCGCGGGTGTTGCGCCGGGCGATGCCGCGCGTGAGCGGGAACCCCGCCGCCCAGCGCTGGAAGCCCGGGCTCGCCACCCGCGCGTTGCGGAAGGCGAGCCAGCGCTCGCGCCAGCCGCGGCGCGGGGCGGGGCCGGGCTCCGCGGCGAGCCCGGCCCCGGTGGCGGGCCCGGTCAGGCGAGCACCTCCTGGCCGAGGCTCTTCGGCAGGAACAGCCGCGTCTGGGCCGCGATCTCGGCCCGCAGGGCGTCGCCGCCGCGGCAGGCGGGAATCACCTCGATGGCCTCGCGGGCGAGGCGGCGCAGCCGCTCCAGGGCGCCCCCGGTCCCGAGGAGGAGGGCCGCGTTCGGCCGCCCGAGGGTGGCGTCGCGCCCCGCCGGCTTGCCGATCTCCTCCTGGCGGCAGGCCACGTCGCGCAGGTCGTCGGCGACCTGGTAGGCCTCGCCGAGGCACTCCCCGAGGAGCCGCCACGGCAGGGGCGAGGCGCCGGCCGCGACCGCTCCCGCCACGGTCGCGGCGGCGAACAGGGCCCCGGTCTTGGCCTGCTGGTAGTTCGAGAGCGCCACCTCCGGCTCCGATTCCCAGGCCTGCCCCGCCACGATGCCGGCGGGCGAGCCGGCCGCGCGGGCGACGAGGCCGATCAGGGCGGCGAGGCGCTGCGGGCTGCGAGCCGCGCCCCGCGCCAGGGTCTCGAAGCTGAGCACGATCAGCGCGTCGCCGGTGAGCACGGCCAGCGGCTCGCCGAAGGCGACGTGGACCGCGGGCTTCTGCCGGCGCGTCTCGGCGTCGTCGAAGCAGGGCAGGTCGTCGTGGACGAGGGAGGCGCAGTGAAGGAGCTCGATCGCGGCCGCGGCGGCGTCCGCGGCGGCCGGGTCGTCGTCGCCGCAGGCGGCCGCCACGGCGAGGCAGAGGCGGGGCCGGATCCGGTGGCCGCCGGGGAAGACCGCGTAGCGGATCGCCTCCGCGAGGCGGGGCGGCGCACCCGGCGCCTCCGCGTGAGCCACCGCGACGTCGAGCGTGCGTTCGATGCGGCCGCCGGCATCCATGGTCACCTCCCGATATGTCGTTTCGAGTTGTCAAACTCGACTGTCATCTATTATTGACACTTGTCGCGGTGGAGCGCAACGCCGCGCCGGTGGCGTTCGAAGGGGAAGCCGTGGCGGTTCCGGGAGCCGAGCGGGTCGTGGTGATCGGCGCCGGCATCGCCGGCCTCGTGGCCGCCCTGCGGCTCGCCCATGCGGGCCTCGACGTCACCGTGCTGGAGCGCGCCGCCGCCCCCGGCGGCAAGATGCGCGCGGTCCCGGTCGGGGATCATCGCATCGAGGCCGGCCCCACCGTCTTCACGATGCGCTGGGTGCTCGACGAGATCTTCGCCGAGGCCGGCACCAGCCTCGATGCGCATGTCGGCCTGCGCCCCGCCCGCATCCTCGCCCGCCACGCCTGGGACGGGACCGGCCACCTCGACCTCCACGCGGACATCGAGGCGTCGGTGGCTGCCATCGCGGCCTTCGCGGGCCCGCGCGAGGCGGAGGGCTACCGGCGCTTCTGCGCCCGCGCTGCGGAGGTCTACCGGACGCTGGAGGGGCCCTTCATCCGCGGCGACCGGCCGAGCCCGGTGGAGCTCGGGCGGCGCGTCGGCCTCGGCGGCCTCGGCGGGCTCATGCGGATCCAGCCCTTCGCGACCCTCTGGGGGGCGCTCGGCGAGTATTTCCGCGATCCGCGCCTGCGCCAGCTCTTCGGGCGCTACGCCACCTATTGCGGCTCCTCGCCGTTCTCGGCCCCCGCGACTCTGATGCTCGTCGCCCACGTGGAGCAGGCCGGCGTCTGGATGATCGACGGGGGGCTCAGCCGCCTCGCGGGCGCCGTCGCGGACCTCGCGAGCGCGAAGGGCGCGCGGCTGCGCTACGGCAGCCACGCCGCGCGCATCCTAGTCGAGGGTGGGCGGGTCGCCGGCGTGATGACGGCGGACGGCGAGCGCATCCCGGCCGAGCACGTCGTCGCCAACGCCGACGTGGCGGCGCTCGCCGCGGGGCTGTTCGGCCCGGAGGCCGCGCGGGCCGCCGATCCGGTGTCCCCGGCCGAGCGCTCCCTCTCGGCGGTGACGGTCTGCCTCGCCGCGCGGCCCGCGGGCTTCCCGCTGGTGCGCCACAACGTGTTCTTCTCGGCCGATTACCGCGCCGAGTTCGAGGCGATCCGCCGCGGCGGGCTGCCGCCGGACCCCACCGTCTACGTCTGCGCGCAGGATCGGGGCGATGCCGCGGAGGCGGCCATGGCCCCCGAGCGCCTGCTCTGCCTCGTCAACGCCCCCGCCCGGGGCGAGCGGCCGCTGACGCCCCAGGAGATCGGCACATGCGAGACTACGATGCGGCGGCGGCTCGAGGCCTGCGGCTTGTCCCTGGCGGCGGAGCCCGGGGGGGTGACGACGACCCCGGCGGAGTTCGAGGGCCTGTTCCCGGCGACGGGGGGCGCCCTCTACGGCCGGGCGTCGCAGGGCTGGAGCGCGACCTTCAAGCGGGCGGGGGCGCGGACGCGGCTGCCGGGGCTCTACCTCGCGGGGGGCAGCGTGCATCCGGGCCCGGGGGTGCCGATGGCGGCGCAGTCGGGGCGGATCGCGGCGGATTGCCTGATGGCGGCGCTGAGCGCGCGCCCCACTTCGACACGCCGGTGGGCCGCGGCGGCTATGCCTGGTGGTACGTCGACGCGCTGAGCGCGGACGGGCAGCACGGCCTCACCATCATCGCCTTCATCGGCAGCGTGTTCTCGCCCTACTACGCCTGGGACCCCGCCCAGGACCCGTTCGCGCACTGCGCCATGAACGTGGTGCTCTACGGCGCCCGGGGCCGCTTCTGCATGACGGAGCGGGACGGCCGCTCCCTCTCGCGGGACGCGCACCACATCGCCATCGGGCCGAGCGCGATGGCGTGGGACGGCACAACCCTCACCATCCGCCTCGACGAGGTCGGCGCGCCCCTGCCGCGCCGGGTCCGCGGCACCGTGCGGCTGCACCCCCCGGGCATCACCGGCGGCCCGTTCCACCTCGATGCCGGGGGCGGCCACCGCTGGTGGCCGATGGCGCCCTCCTCGCCGGTCGAGGTGGCGCTGAGCGAGCCCGCCCTGTCCTGGTCGGGCACTGCCTACTTCGACACCAACCACGGCGACCGCCGCCTGGAGGAGGATTTTTCGGACTGGAGCTGGTGCCGCGCGGACCTGCCGGACGGCGCCGCCATCCTCTACGACGTGCGCCGCCGCGACGGCTCGGGCCAGAACCTGTCGCTGCGCTTCGACCGCTCGGGCGCCCGTCGCGACATCCGCCCGCCGCTCGCCGCCGCGGTTCCGCCCACCGGCCTCTGGCGCATGCGCCGCCCGACCCGGAGCGACGACGGCCGCGCGCGGGTGCTGCGCACCTTCGAGGACACGCCGTTCTACAGCCGCTCGCTCCTGGCCGCGACGCTCGGCGGCGAGCCCGTGCAGGCCATGCACGAGAGCCTCTCCCTCGACCGCTTCCGCAACCCGCTGGTGCGCCTGATGCTGCCCTTCCGGATGCCCCGCCGCCCGGCACGCGTGTGAGGGGGCGGTCTCCGGAGGGTTCGGAGATTCCTGGAGGCCTCCTTCGAGGCTTCGCTCCGCTTCGCACCTCAGGATGAGGTGAGTGAGTTGGGGAAAGGACGGCTTCTCCCACCCTCCCACCTCATCCTGAGGCGCCCCCGCAGGGGGCCTCGAAGGAGGCCTCCAGGGATCGCGCGGGAGCTGGAGCTCTCCTTCGAGGCTTCGCTTCGCTTCGCACCTCAGGATGAGGTGAGTGGGTTGGGGAAAGGACGGGTTCTCCCACCCTCCCGCCTCATCCTGAGGTGCCCCCGTCAGGGGGCCTCGAAGGAGGTCTCCAGGGATCGCGCGGGAGCTGGAGCCCTCCTTCGAGGCTGCGCTGCGCTCCGCACCTCAGGATGAGGCGAGTGGGTTGGGGAAAGGACGGGTTCTCCCACCCTCCCACCTCATCCTGAGGCGCCCCCGTCAGGGGGCCTCGAAGGAGGCCTCCAGGGATCGCCGAGCCTTCCGGCGTCGCCCTATCGCAGCCGCTCCTCCAGGTGCGCGGCCACCCGCAGCGCGTTGGCGACGATGGTCAGCGTCGGGTTCACGGCGCCGATCGAGGGGAAGAAGCTCGCATCCGTCACGTAGAGGTTGTCGAGCTCGTGGGCCTTGCAGTTCAGATCGAGGACGCTCGCCCTCGGATCGGTGCCGAAGCGCAGGGTCCCAGCCTGGTGCGCGGTGCCCGAGAGCGGGATGTTCTTGCCGAGGTAGAGCGAGCGCTCGAACAGGTAGGTGTAGGCGCCGCCCGGCTCCAGCAGTTCGGAGAGCTTGCCGCGCAGCCGGTCGTGGGCCTCGCGGTTGTTCTGCTCGATGTCGAGGACGGTGCGGCCGTCCCGGTCGATGAAGACGCGGTTGTCGGGGTGGGGCAGATCCTCGCTCTGCAGCCAGAAGTCCATGGAGTGGCGCGCCACGAGGTTGAAGGGCGCGTCGGGCAGGAAACCCGTCCATTTCGGGAACTCCTCGCCGCGGATCTGGTCCGGGTGCGTCTTGGCGCACATCTGGATCAGCCCCATCGGGTACTCCCAGTCCTTTGACTCGAAGTAGAAGTCCGAGAGCGCGAGCGTCTTCTGGAAGACGGTGTCGTTCACCTCCTTCGAGAGCGCCATCAGCACCGACATGTTGTGGCGCATGTAGTTGCGCCCCACCTGGTCCGAGCCGTTGGCCAGCCCGTTCGGGTGCGCGGCGCTGGCCGAGCGCAGGAACAGCAGCGCCGACGACAGTGCGCCGCAGGCCACCACCACGATGTCGGCCGAGTAGCGCTCCTCCCGGCCCTCACGGGTGACGTGCACCCCCGTCACCGTGCGCCCCGCCGGGTCGGTCTCCAGGCGCGAGACGTAGGCGTTCACGAGGAGCGTCACGGTGTCGTGCCGGGCGAGCGTCGGGTCGACGGTCATCACCTGCGCGTCCGCCTTGCCGTTGAGGAGGCACGGGAAGCCGTCGAAGGCGTCGCACCGGATGCAGATGCTCGTCGGCGTCGGGCGCCCGTCGCGCTCGTCGAGCTTGATCCCGAGCGGCAGGTGGAACGGGTTCAGGCCGAGTCGGGTCCAGTCGTCGGAGAGCTTCTGGATGCGCGGCTCGTGGCTCACCGCCGGGTGGTCGTAGGGGCCGCTCGACCAGGGCTCGCCCGGATCCTCGCCGCGGGTGCCGTGCACCGCGAAGAGCCGCTCGGCCTCGGCGTAGAAGGGCTCGAACGCGGCGTAGGAGACCGGCCAGGCCGGGGAGATCCCGTCGACGTGGCGCACCGCCTCGAAGTCGCGCTCGCGCAGGCGGAACAGGGCCGCGCCGTAGACCTTCGAGTTCCCGCCCACGTAGTAGTGGAGCGCCGGGCTGAAGGGCTTCCCGTCGCCCCCGTACCAGGTCTCCCGGGCCTGGTAGGCCCCGTCCACGAACACCGTCCTGGCGTTCCAGTTGTCCTGCGAGCGGGGCAGGTAGTCGCCGCGCTCCAGGAGCAGGATGCGCTTGCCGGTGCGGGCGAGGCGGCTGGTCAGCGAGCCGCCGCCCGGCCCCGAGCCGATGACGATGACGTCGTAGTGGTCGTGAGCCGCCTGAGTCTGGGCCATATGATCCTCGGCCATCGGAAAATCCTCGGCGGCATCCGGCACGATGTGCGTGCGCCAACGTGAGGCCGCCGCCGCCGTTCCGCGTTGCACAACTCACAGGATCGTGCCGTGTTGTCCGGCGGGTGGCGCAACCCCCGGTGCGGCCGGGCGTTGCCGCCGCGGGCATCGCCCGAGGCGCCCGCCCGATGCCCGGGACGCACGAAGGACGCACCGTACCGATGAGCTGGCTCGACCTCGCGGCGGTGCCGCTCCTCGCCAAGATCTGCCTCGTCTGCATGTTCCCGCTGAGTGCCTACGACAAGGTCGTTCACTGGGACGAGGCGATGCAGCAGGCCGCCTCCGGGCCGCTGCCGTTCCCCGCCCTGCTCCTCGTCCTCGGCATCGTCGTGGAGGCGGCGACGCCGGTGATGATCGTGTTCGGCTGGTGGGACCGGGCCGCGGCCTTCGTGCTCGCGGGCTTCTGCGCGGTCACGGCCGTGCTGTTCCACCGCTTCTGGGAGTACCCGCGCTTCTGGTCGCGCGCCGGCGAGGGCCGCGCCCACTTCTGGGACTTCTTCAAGAACTTCGGCCTCGTGGGCGGGCTTCTCCTCGTGGTGATCGGCGGCGCCTACGCGCCGGCCGGCGAGGTCGTCGCCCACCCCCTCTCCACGGGGCCGCAGGCGGCGCCGGCCGCCACCGTCCGATAGGAGGACTGCACCATGCCGAACGCGGAAGGCGATGCCGGCGGGACGCCCGCCGAGAAACCCACCATGCCCTACTGGCACGTCTACACCGACCCGGAGGGAGTGAGCCGGCAGGCCCGCTTCACGCTCACGGACTTCGCGCTCGCGGGCATCAACCCGGAGGTCGCGCCGCAATGGAACGACAGGCAGGACCCCGCGCAGGCGGGCGTCACCTTCACGGTGCTGCCCGTCGGCTGGGTCGGCGACTGGCACGAGAACCCGAAGCCGCAATGGATCGCGGTGCTCACCGGCCGCTGGTTCGTGGAGACCATGGACGGGACCCGCGTCGAGATGGGGCCCGGCGAGCTGATGTTCGGCGAGGACCAGAACACCCGGGTGCGCGACGGGCGGAAGGGCCACCTCTCGGGCACGGTCGGGGACGTGCCCTGCACGATGATGGTGGTCGGCCTCGACGTGACGCCGACCGTCGACCGGCCCGGCCGCTTCACCTGAGGATCGCGGCATGGACGGGTTCGAGATCTGCGACCCGCGCTTCCGGCATCTGGTCCTGCCGAACGCGCCGCTCGAGCGGCTGGCGGAGGGGTTCCGCTGGTGCGAGGGGCCGGTCTGGTTCGGCGACCGCGACGAGCTGCTGTTCTCCGACCTGCCGAACAACCGGGTGATGCGCTGGAGCGAGCACGGCGGCCTCACGGTCTTCCGGGAGGGCGGCGCCTTCGAGAACGGGCATGCCCGCGACCGGCAGGGCCGCCTCCTCTCCTGCGCCCACCGCGGCCGGCACATCGCCAGGACCGAGCTCGACGGCACCGTCACGGTGCTGGCGGACCGCTACGAGGGCCGGCGGCTCAACTCCCCGAACGACATCGTCTGCAAGTCGGACGGCACGATCTGGTTCACCGACCCGCCCTACGGCATCCAGACGGACTACGAGGGCGGCAAGCAGGAATCCGAGTTGCCGGCGCGGGTCTACCGGTTCGACCCCCGGGACGGCTCGCTGCGGATCGTCGCCGACGACTTCGCGGGCCCGAACGGCCTCGCCTTCTCGCCGGACGAGCGCCGCCTCTACATCGCCGAGAGCGGCCTGCAGTTCGCGCAGGCCCCGGTGCAGCACATCCGCGCCTTCGCCGTCGCGGAGGACGGGCGCCTCTCCGGCGGGGCGGTGTTCCACACCGTCGAGCCCGGCTTCGCCGACGGCTTCCGGGTGGACGAGGACGGCCGGGTCTGGTCGAGCGCTGGCGACGGCGTGCACTGCATCGACCCCGGGGGCGGGCTGATCGGCAAGATCCGCGTGCCCGCCACGGTCTCGAACCTCGCCTTCGGCGGGCGCCACCTCAGCCGGCTCTTCCTGTGCGCCTCCCACACCCTCTACGCCATCTACGTCAACGTGCGCGGGGCGCGGCTCCTGTGAGCCGGCCGCTCGCCCAGGCCGTCGTCGCGGTGAGCCGCACGGTCGCCGACCTCGCCCGCACGGAGGCGTTCTACCGCGACGGCCTCGGCTTCACGGCGCTCGGCGGCCCCGAGCCGGTGCCGCCGCCGGTGCTGCAGGCGCTCGGCCTGCCCGGCGCCCGGGCCGTGCGCCTGCGGATGCGCCTCGGCGGCCAGATGCTGGCGTTCCTGGCCTTCGATCCGCCGGGTGCCCCCTACCCCGAGGGACCGCTCGCCACGGACCCGTTCTTCCAGCACGTCGCGATTCCGGTGCGCGACATGGCCGCCGCGGCGGCGCAACTTGCCCGTGTGTCGCCGGGCCGGATCAGCACGGGCGGCCCGGAGGTCCTGCCCCCCGCCTCCGGCGGCGTCACCGCCTTCAAGTTCCGCGACCCCGACGGGCACCCGGTGGAACTGATCCACTTCCCCGGCGGCCCCCCGGCCGAGACCTGGCGGGACCATCCCGGCCTGTTCCTCGGGATCGACCATTCCGCCATCACGGTGACGGACGTCGACGCGGCGCTGAGGTTCTTCGGTGACGTCCTCGGATTCCGCGTCGTTCAGCGCGGTCTCAACCGCGGGCCCGAGCAGGCGCGGCTCGACGGCGTGCCGGACACCCTCGTGGACGTCGTCGGACTGCGGCCGGACACGCGCCGGACACCGCACCTCGAACTGCTGCATTACCGCAGCCCCGGGACGTCCCGCCCGAGCCCGTCGCCCTACGGCCCCCGCGACCGCGCCACCTCCCGCCTCGTCCTCGCCGTACGCGACGTGGATGCGGCCGCCGCGGCGATCGCCCATGCCGGCTACCCGGTGCACCGCTCCGAGGCCGGCGCCGTCGCCTACGCGGAGGGCCCGGACGGCCACGGCCTCCTCCTGCTGCCCCCGGTCGGCTGAGCGTCCGCCACGCCGCCGCCCCCTTTCGCCGATACCCGGCCCGCCTTGACGCCGGCGCCGTCCGGCGTGCAATGCGCCCTCCCCTGTCCCGAGGCCGTGCCCATGCCGCCGCTCCTCGCCCTGCCGTTCCCGGCGATCGATCCCGTGGCCGTCGCCATCGGCCCGATCACCATCAAGTGGTACGCGCTGGCCTACATCGTCGGCCTCGTCGGCGGCTGGTACTACGCCCGACGCCTCGTCGCGGACGACCGGCTCTGGGGCGTCGTGCGCCGCCCACGCCTCGCCGACATCGACGACCTCATCGTCTGGGTGGCGCTGGGCGTCGTCCTGGGCGGGCGCCTCGGCTACGTGCTGTTCTACAATCTGCCGCTCTACCTCAGCGACCCGCTCGAGATCTTCGCGATCCGCAATGGCGGCATGTCCTTCCACGGCGGCTTCCTGGGCGCGATCCTGGCGATGCTGATCTTCGCGCGGGCCCGCGGCCTCAACGGCTACACGCTCCTCGACCTCGGTGCCGTGGTGGTGCCGATCGGGCTGTTCTTCGGCCGCATCGCCAACTTCGTGAACGGCGAGCTCTGGGGTCGCGTGGCGCCGGACTTCCCCTACGCGGTGGTCTTCCCGACGGGCGGCCCCCTGCCCCGCCACCCGAGCCAGCTCTACGAGGCCGCGACCGAGGGCCTGCTGCTCTTCATCGTGATGGCGCTCTGCGCGCGCCGCTTCGGCTTCCGCAAGCCGGGGCTGCTCGGCGGCATCTTCGTGCTCGGCTACGCCCTCACCCGGACGTTCTGCGAGCTCTTCCGCGAGCCCGACCGGCAGCTCGGCTTCCTGTTCGGCGAGCATCTCGGCCCCCTCGGGGGCGGCGTCACCATGGGCATGCTGCTCTGCCTGCCGATGGCCCTCGTCGGGCTCACCTACATCGTGCTCGCCGCCCGCGGGGTGACGCGGCCGCGCCGGCCCATCGAGGAGGCGCCCGAGGGCGAGGCTGTGAAGGCGTGAACCCGCTCGGGGTCGAGATCGCGACGCTGATCCGCGAGACCGGGCCGATCGGCATCGACCGCTACATGGCGCTGTGCCTCGGACACCCGGTCCACGGCTACTACCGCACGCGCGATCCCCTCGGCGCGCGGGGGGACTTCACGACGGCGCCCGAGATCAGCCAGATGTTCGGCGAACTGATCGGCATCTGGGTCGCTGCGGTCACCGCGATGATGGGCGTGCCGGCACGGCTGAATCTCCTGGAGCTCGGGCCCGGCCGCGGCACCCTGATGAGCGATGCGCTGCGCGCGCTCCGCGTCGCGGCGCGTGACACGGCGTTCGACCTGCACCTCGTCGAGACGAGCCCGATCCTTCGGGCCGCGCAGGCGCAAGCCCTCGCGGCGTCCGCGCCCCACTGGCACACGAGCCCCGAGACCTTGCCGGACGGCCCGATGCTCGTCGTCGCCAACGAGTTCATTGACTGCCTGCCGGTGCGCCAGTTCGCCCGGCGCGGCGGACTCTGGTTCGAGCGCGTCGTCGGCCTCGACGCCGAGGGGCGCCTGACCTTCGGCCTCGCCCCCGAGCCGACCCGAGCCCTGACTGCGGAGGCACCGGAGGGCGTGCTGATGACGCTTCCGGGGGCCGCCCTCGACCTGACACGGCGGCTCGCCGCGCAGGTCGCGGCCCGGGGCGGCGCGATGCTGCTCATCGACTACGGTCACGCGACGCCGGGTTTCGGGGACACGCTCCAGGCGCTCTCGCGACACCGCTTCGCGGATCCGCTCGCCGCGCCGGGCGAGGCGGATCTCACCGTGCACGTCGACTTCCCGGCGCTGGCACGCGCGGCGACCGGTGCCGGCGCTGTCGTGCAGGGCCCGGTCGAGCAGCGCGATTTCCTGTTCGCCCTCGGGCTCCGGGAGCGGGCAGCGCGCCTCAAGGCGGGCGCCGGCCCGGAGCAAAGCGCGGCGATCGACGCGGCCGTCGCACGTTTGACGTCCGAACACGTTGGGGATCCAGAGGGAGCTGCCGCGATCGACGCGGTGCGGCCCGGTACCGGCATGGGCCGCCTGTTCAAGGTGATGGCGGTGAGCGCGCCGGGCCTCGGCGCGCTCCCGGGTTTCGCACCCGCCGCCGGCTGAGCAGGGCGCCTGGATCCGGCGTCCTACTGGCCGCAACGGCCCACGTCAGCCCGCGAAAGTGCCGAAGCCCTGGCCGGCGGCGGTCGGTGTCGACGCGGTCGGCTTCTGCGACTCGGAGCCTGGCCGCATCTCCCGGCTGCCGGTGCCGGGCTGCGGGGCGCCGCCGCGGTCGGGTTCGGGGACCGAGGGCCAGATCGGACGGTCGGGCTTGATCGTCTGCGGCATCGGACTGCCTCCTATGCATGGATCCGGCGCGTGCCGGGATGAGCGGATTTCAGAATTCGCGCCCCCGCCTCCGGGTTCCAGTCACGCGCGAGCATGGTTCGCCGTCGCTTCGGGCCGGCGGTTCCGCTATCGCTCGCCGCGTTTCACCAGGAGCCCGCCATGTTCATCGAAGCGCCGGAACTCAGCTCCCACGCCTACCTGCGGCACGCCTTCTTCACGCGCGAGGGCGGCGTCTCGCAGGGGCTCTACGCGAGCCTGAACGGCGGGCTCGGCTCCGGCGACGCGCCGGACGACATCGTCGCGAACCGGGCTCGCATGACGGCGCAGCTCGGTCTGCCGGACACCCATCTCGTCAGCCTCTATCAGGTGCATTCGGCGGATGTCGTGGTGGTGGAGGCGCCGTTCCCCCTGGCCGAGCGACCGAAGGCCGACGGCATGGTGACACGTGTGCCCGGCCTCGCGCTCGGCATCGCCACCGCCGATTGCGGGCCGATCCTGTTCGCGGATCCCGAGAACCGCGTCGTCGGCGCGGCGCACGCGGGCTGGAAGGGGGCGCTCGGAGGCGTCGTCGAGGCTACCGTCGCCGCCATGGAGAGCCTCGGCGCGGAGCGGCGCCGGATTGTCGCCGTGCTGGGCCCGACGATCGCGCAGGCGGCCTACGAGGTCGGGCCGGACTTCCTGGCCCGGTTCCGGCAGGAGGTGCCGGAGGCCGAGCGGTTCCTGGCGCCGGGCACCCGCGAGGGTCACGCCCAGTTCGATCTGCCGGGCTTCATCCTGGGCCGCCTCGCCGAGGCCGGCATCGCGGAGGCCACGAGCCTCGGCCTGTGCACCTACGCAGATCCGGAACGCTTCTACAGCTACCGGCGCAGCACCCACCGGGCCGAACCCGATTACGGGCGGCTGATTTCCGCCATCGCGCTCGCGCCGTGAGCGCCACATTTCGGCAAGCCCCCTGCGACAACTTGTCATTAACCATGAGGCCGAAAAAGCGTGGCCGTAACTGAACCTTGGCCGTTCGTTCGCGTTTTGAAGGTCAGGTAGCCAGGGGAGCATTAAGGCGATCGACGCCATAAAGGGGCCGCGTTCGATGCGGTCGGCGTGGTCGCCCTGCAACAACATCTCAGGGACTGCTGACCTAGAACGGGGAACTCGTACGGGCCTGAAGCCGAAACGGCCTGCCCGTACTCGTGAGTTGAAGAGGACCAGACCATGAAAGCCATTCTTCGCGCCGCGACCGCTGTCGCCGGTGTCGCCTTCGCCGGCAGCGCCTTTGCGGCGGATCTTCCGCGCCGCGCCGCGCCGCCGCCGGTGTTCCAGCCGGTGCCGGTGTTCACCTGGACGGGCTTCTACGCCGGTTTCAACGCCGGCTACGGCTTCGGCACTCAGGACGACCGCGCCCCGACCGTGATCGGCGTGCCCGCCGGCGCCACCACCGCCGGCAGCCTGTTCCGCACCGCCGCCGGCGCCCCGGCCGCGGGCGTCGTCGCCTTCGGCAACCGCAACAACAACGAGGGCTTCGTCGGCGGTGGCCAGATCGGCTACAACTACCAGTTCACCCCGGGCTCGGGCGTGGTGATCGGCGTCGAGGCCGACGCGCAGTACGTCGACTTCGGGCGCAACCGCAACCGCTTCGCCTTCGCCACGGTGGCGGGCGGCGGCGTGAACCCCGGCGCGCTGGTGTTCAACCCCAACG
>NZ_JBKFBF010000220.1:0-282 GCF_053346035.1 Methylobacterium sp. A54F
AGAACGTCCAGGCGGCGCTCCCCGAGATCGAGATCCTGACCTGGGCCGGCCACTGCGAGGTGCACGAGCGCTTCACCCCGGCCGACATCCGCGTGGTGCGCGACGCCTATCCGGGCGTCACCGTGATCGCGCACCCCGAATGCTCGCCGGAGGTGGTGGCGGAGTCGGACTTCTCGGGCTCGACCGCGATGATGATGGACTTCGTGGGGCGGAAGCGCCCGCCCCAGGTCGTCCTCGTCACGGAATGCTCGATGGCCGACAACATCGCGGCGGCGAACCCCG
>NZ_JBKFBF010000221.1:0-282 GCF_053346035.1 Methylobacterium sp. A54F
CTCGCGGCGCGGGCGATCGGGCCGGCCGGCACCCGCCTCGGCGGCCTTCGGCGGGCCGAACGGGGCGATCGGCTCGCGCACCGGGCTCTCGAAATCGACCTCGGCCTGGGCCGCGAGGGCCTGCCCGAGCTGGTCCTTGAGCACGCGGGTGCGCACCTCCTCGACGAGGCCGGGCTCCAGGTCGCCGAGCTGGAAGGGCCCGAAGGAGAGGCGGATCAGCCGGTCCACGGAGAGGCCGAGATGCTCGAGGATGCGCTTGACCTCGCGGTTCTTGCCCTCGCG
>NZ_JBKFBF010000222.1:0-282 GCF_053346035.1 Methylobacterium sp. A54F
GCCATCGCGCCGGGCACCAGCACGGGCGCGTCCCGTCCGGCGCGGCGGATCGAGGCGTAGAGCGCGAAGGCCGCCGCGAAGGCCCCGACGATGCCGGGCTCGTACCAGAACTCGAACAGGGCGGTGGTCGGCGCGTTGCTGGGTAGCAGGCCCACCCCGCGGCCGCGGAGCGCCGTCTCGAAGCCGTGCCCGGTGATCAGCCGGACGGGCTCCATGGTCACGACCTTCTGCCAGGCCTTCAGGGACAGCACGCCGGGCGCCACCGGTCCGAACAGGGCGGCG
>NZ_JBKFBF010000223.1:0-281 GCF_053346035.1 Methylobacterium sp. A54F
GGACGGCATCTTGGTGACGCCGTTGATGGGCGCGCCGTGGCGCACCCGCTCCTGGAACCAGGTGTCGCCCTCCTGGCCCTTCTCCAGGTAGCGCAGGTCCGGCGCGAGGCCGCCCGAGATCACCTGAAGGCCGTGGCAGCGCGCGCAGTTCTGGTTGTAGCCGGAATCGCCGAGCGCCACCGCCTTGGCGTTGCCCCGGTAGGGGTTCTCGGGGCGCCAGTCGGCGCCGAGGGGGTCGAGGCCGTCCGTGTTCACGGGCTGGGGCTGCACGTCGCCCTGGC
>NZ_JBKFBF010000224.1:0-281 GCF_053346035.1 Methylobacterium sp. A54F
ACGAAGACCAGCAGGAAGGTTCCGATCGCCTCCGTGAGCAGGTTCGCCTTCACGTCCCGGATCGCGGGACCGGTCGAGTAGCAGGCGAGCTTGAGGCCGGCATCCTCGGTCTTCGCCAAATGGGCGAGGTAGGAGAGCCAGACCAGTGTCGCCCCGAGGAAGGCCCCGGCGAACTGACCCGCGATGTAGGGGACGACCTTCGAGGCACCGCCGCTCGCATAGGCGAAGGCCAGCGTCACCGCCGGGTTGATGTGGCCCTGCGAGCCAGCGGCGATCGCCAC
>NZ_JBKFBF010000225.1:0-281 GCF_053346035.1 Methylobacterium sp. A54F
TGCGGTGGCTCTCCGTTTTGAGGCAGCCGTTCCGCTTCCACATCGCGAGGTGTTTGGAGATCCGCTTGCGGTCGCTCTGGTCGCTCGCGTCCAGGCCGAGGACTGATGCGACGACCTTCCCGGCCCAATTCCCGGCCCGGACATCGTCCGCCCAGGTGCCGCCCGCAATGGCGCCCTGCACCTTCCGGACACCGCCGGGCTGCAGGGCGTCGGACAGGGTCGGCAGACTCCACTCTGCGACGACGCCGACGAGGTCGCCCGGCATGTCCGGAGTCTCGTTC
>NZ_JBKFBF010000226.1:0-280 GCF_053346035.1 Methylobacterium sp. A54F
CGCGCCGCCGGCCTCCGCGACCCGGACCTGACCACAATACTCGACCTCGTTGCGCATCTCCGAGGCGATTGGCCGGATGTTGCGGAACTCGGGCAGCAAGGCGCGCCCGAGCTGGCGCGCCACCGCGCGACGCACGGCAGCCTGCTCGGGGTTGGTCAGTTCGAGGAAGGGCGCCTCCGGTCCCGGCTGCCCGGCTGCCGGACAGCAGCTCGCGAGGACGATGGCCAGGCCCCAGGATCCGCGCATGCTCGGGCTCTCCCCCACGCCTCACGGCGCTGAC
>NZ_JBKFBF010000227.1:0-280 GCF_053346035.1 Methylobacterium sp. A54F
CTCCGCTGCGCGGCCCGGGAATGAGGGCGGTGGGGGCCGGGACCGGGGGACCCGGCCTCGACCCGGGTTCGGAACTCTGGCGCCCCCACGAAGCGGGTTGGCCCGCCCGGGGCGAGCTTCTAGACGCAGAGAGCGTGGAGACGTGGCCGAGCGGCTGAAGGCACTCGTTTGCTAAATGAGCATACCCAGAAATGGGTATCGAGGGTTCGAATCCCCCCGTCTCCGCCACTCGATTGTGTAAGTCCTGAAATCTAAAGCTTTTTCGGGTCGGGCCGTGCCC
>NZ_JBKFBF010000228.1:0-280 GCF_053346035.1 Methylobacterium sp. A54F
AGGCCGGCG
The DNA here is from genome assembly GCF_053346035.1 of Methylobacterium sp. A54F. NCBI lineage: Bacteria > Pseudomonadati > Pseudomonadota > Alphaproteobacteria > Hyphomicrobiales > Methylobacteriaceae > Methylobacterium > Methylobacterium sp. A54F. Next base: position 10 of record NZ_JBKFBF010000228.1, read on the forward strand.
GGTACGCGATTCAGGGCCTCGCCGAGGCCTTCGTGGTCAAGCTCGTCGGCTCGCACAGCAGCGTCGTCGGCCTGCCGCTCTACGAGTCCATGGCGCTCCTCGACGGCAGCGGCTTCCCGGTGCGCGCCGCCTGGGGAGGCCTCGCGTGAGCGCGGACCCGCCGGCCGGCCGCGCGAACAAGCCCCTGCCGCCCTGCCCGATCTGTGGACGTCCGGCGCAGCCGGATGTCCGGCCCTTCTGCTCGGTGCGCTGCTCGGACATCGACCTCGGA
>NZ_JBKFBF010000229.1:0-280 GCF_053346035.1 Methylobacterium sp. A54F
CGTCGAGGCCGTGGCCGTCGCCGGCCCTGTGCCGGCGGCGGGGCCGCAACCCGCCGTTCCCGCGAACGCGGGCGGTGAAGTGCTCGAAGTCATCGAGGCCGACGTCCTCGCCGCGATCACGGGCGTCGGCGCCTCCATCGGGCGCGCCCGGAGCGAGGTGGTCGACATGCAGGCCGGGCTCGCCGCGATCCGGGCCCAGATGACCGATCTCACCGTGGCGGCCGAATCGGCGGCCGCCGCGCCCGCCGGGCTCGCGGAGCGCACGGGCGGCCTCTCGACG
>NZ_JBKFBF010000023.1:0-32506 GCF_053346035.1 Methylobacterium sp. A54F
CGATCGCGTCGGCGGGGCGCTTCTCGCTCTTGGGTCCGGTGGCCATCAGATCCGTTCCCACTGGTAGGGCGAAACTGTAGTGTTCTTGTCCATCAGCGGGGGCTGCTGTGAGCCTGCCATCCAGTCGAGCACCCTATGAGTGTGCCCGGTACTGTAGCCCCAACGCGCCACCGCATCGCTCGTCGTGAACGGCGGGTCACCCGGCTTCGTATCGTCGTAGATTTTCTGGTAGAGCGGATCGTCCTGCATCGGCCCTCTCCTCGCTTGACGCCGAGCATACGCCAGCGGGAAGAACCGTGCGACGGTACGGGACGAGAACGCGGAGTAGGCTCGGCTGACTCAGATTTGAAACTGCGACCCCACCCGATGCCGTCAGGCGCGCTTCTTCGACTTCGACGGCCCCCGGTGGTCGTTGGCGACGCCGGGGCCGCGTAGAACGGCCGGCACGTAGCGGCTGTGAACCGCGGCCTTGATCTCGGGATCAGCCAGCGCGGCGCGCAGGTAGCCCTTGGTCCGCGTCTCCGCGGTCTCGGCCAGCGCTGTCAGCTCTTCGCGGGTCATAGCCTCATTCCCTCAGGTCAATAGGATTGGGCTCGCCCTCCCCGTTGTCAATCGCGCCAGAGACGCGCTTCGCGCTCCAGGCACGGCGCTTGTCCCTCAAACGGGTTGAGGTCACGGTGTACCCACTCCGTTTGATCGCCTGCCGGATCGCCCTGAACTTCAGCAGCGCCTTCTTGGGCAGGTCCTCATCGTAGGTGAACCACACGAACTCCTCGGGCTCGACGGTCGAGAGCAGGCTCCTGAGGCCGGTCAGAACGCTCGCGAGGATCGTCTCACGGTCGACCGGATCCGCGATGAAGCCCGTGTCTTTGCCGCTCCAAAACTCGTGCTCGCCGCCCGTCTCGCCATCGGCTTCCACGATGTGGAAGAACAGTTCGGACATGCCGCCGGCCAGCACGTCCAGGCCGACGACTGCGGAGTAATTTAGCGGCTCCGCGTCATCGTGGCCGATGTTGATGATGGCGATGCCCGAGGCACCAGCTCGGAAGACCTGGAGCCGGAAGCCGCCTCGGGTGACGGTACAGATAAAGGTCATGGCACCCCGGCTGAGGGCGCGGCCTCGGTCTCGGCCGGGAGGGCGAACGCCCATGTGACCGGGCGAGCCATGAACCCGGGTTGCAGCATGGCGTCGACCTCGTCGCCGGTCAGGGTGTCACGCTCCAGGAGGGCTGTGGCGATGCGCTCGATATCGACTCGGTGCCGACGGACGAGCATTCGGGCCATCCGGCGCAGGCGCTGAAGGGTGTCGGCCTCCTGACTTTCGAGCACCCCCGCATCGTCGATCAAAGCCGCCGCACATGCGCGATCGTCCTCGTCGTCGCCGGTCTCGCCCTCGAGGATCTCGGCCTCGGCTTCGTGGCCGGCCTGAATGGTGATGATGCGCCCGCGCACGACAGAGGCTTTGTCGCGGAATTTCTCGCGTAGCTCCCACTCACGGAATGTCGTGTCGGCGTCCGCCACCTCGGCGCAGCCCGAAGCCTCTAGGTCGTCGTTGGGGATGATAGTGACACCGCCGCAGACCATCGTGAGCCTACGGCCGATGACGGCGTGTCCGGCTTCGTGAACGGCGATGCGGTAGCGGTTCGTCATGGCTCGTTCTTCCGACGCAGCCGGACGCCCGGCTCTCCATGGTTCAGGAACTCGATGCCGACTCCGGCGAGGTAGCGCTCAATGGCCGCCAGGGTGGACGCCTTCGGGTCCGCATTCCCACGCTCGATGTTGTTCAATCCCGTCTTTGAGATGCCAACCCGCTCGGCAAGTTCAGCCTGCGTGATGTCGAGTAGCGCGCGCGCGGCGCGGATATGGGCGGCTGTCAGCATGGAAAAATGCTAAGCGGAGTGGAATTTTTGTCAAGCAGAGTTGACCTAGGTTCGGGATCATGTTCAACTCCGGTTGTCCAAAATTCAAGTCGTTGCGGAATTATCCCATGGCTTCCTCCCGCCCCCTCTCGTGGTCCTCCGCTCTCCGCGACCTGAAGGCCGATCGCGTGGTCGTCCCGTCCGGTTTCGCCGGCGCCCGCGCCATGGCGCAGACCTACAGCTGCACCCGCAACCTCCCGCTCGTCGTCGCCGGCCGGTTCGATCGCCGCGCTATCATGGCCTGCGCCGTCCTCGCCGCGAAGGCTCACCAGCGCCGCTACGGCTCGACCTGGGCCGAGGCGCTGTCCGTCTCGCTCAAGGCTACCTGGCAGCTCGCCAAGGCCGCTCGCCCGCGCACCGCGCACTGATTCGCCCCTAAGGAGCCCTGGTTCCCATGCCCTCCCTCTTGCAAGCGACTGCGGCCGCCGACACGGGCCGCCGTGCCTTCCTGTCGGCCGTGCCCACTCTGCTCGCGCTGCCGATGGATTTGGTGAGCAAGCAGCCCGATCCGGTGTTCCGCGCGATCTCGGTGGCTCGCCACGCCCGGGACGAGTTCACGGCTGCCCTCGAAGCTCTCGACGAGGCGGAGCGCGATAAGGCGCTTCTCCGCGCGGCCGACGAGGCAGCCGAGCGCGACACCGATGCCCGGCAGGCGCTCGCCGCCACGAAGCCCACCACCCGCGAGGGGTTGCATGCCCTCATCCGGCACCACGCCGACGACGTCGGGATCCTTGAGCCAACGACCACCGGGGCTCTGGCCCTGCGCGAGCTCGCCGGGGCTCTGCCACCTCCGGTCGAGCCGAGGCGGCCGAAGCGGCACCGCCTGCTCCGCTACGCCCTGATCGCTGGAGAGGCGGTCCTCGTCGCCTTTGTCTGCGGCGGTGGCGCGGCGCTCGCGAACCTGCCGCACCTGCTCTGACGCTCGCCGGCGCTCGCCGGCCCTCCTCCCGTTCCTGCTGCTATCCCAAGCTCCGGAGACACCGGTTATGGCAACGACCACGCACGCTCCGATCCCCTTCCCGTCCGATCCGATCCTGCTCGCCATTGACCGGCACCGCGAGGCCTGGAACGCCTTCATCGCAGCCAGCCCCTCAACGGTGGCGGCGGCGTGCCGGGATCAGGCCTCCGCCCTCGCCAACCTGCTGACGACCGGATGCACGACGGACGCCGGGGCTGCGGCCCTCCTGCGTCACCTGCGCGCCGTTCTGGACGCGAACGGACGCACCCTCGCTATTGGCTGCGAGTCCTCCGCGCTGATGCGGGCCCGGGCCAGAAACCTTGCCCTTCTCGTAGAGCCGACCGGGCGAACTGGCCTCCTCCCGCGAGTGGCCGCAGCGGCCGGAACGGCGAGTCGGCTGGCGCACCGTATTGGAGAGGTCGCCGCCTGCCTCGTCATCGTCGGCGGGGGCGCGGTCCTCGTCGGTCTCGCCTCCCTGCACTGATCCCGGAAAGCATCAGAACGCGAAACCGCTTTAGCGCCGTAGCATGACAGCACGAGGAAACTGTACGATGAGGAACCCCCTACGGCGGACACCGCGGCCCGAGGGACCGAAGCCGACCCTGCGAGAGCGCGCCGCCGCCCTGAAGGAGACGGCCGCGCGGGTGATGCGCCGCAGGACGGCAGATCGGTCCGAGGCCGGCTCTACGAAGGCGCCGGAGGTCGACCCGATCTTCGCGGCGATTGGTGCACACAGGGCGGCTTGGTGGAATTTCGGGACGGCTGTCGACTTCGCGGACCGGTCGTGGGTGCTGCAGCAAGGGGGCGACGCCTCCGACGTGGCCATGGCGGCCGCCCGCGCCGCCTGGGCGTCGGCGGATAGAGCCGAGAAGCAGGCGTGGAACGCTCTGTTCAGCACGCAGGCGACGACGATCCCCGGATTGCTCGCCCTCGCCCGCTACGCGCAACGACAGGCCAAGGACTCCTGCCAGAACGATGGCAGCATCAGCGTGGATCAGTGCTTCGCGGCGATCGCGGAAGCACTAGCGGCCATCGCCGCGCGGCCAGCGGCGGCTGGCGGGATGGATGCCCCAACACTGCCTCGGCCTCCCGCGCAGCCGAATAAGCCGACCCCACCGGCTCGTGCAGCGGCTGATCAGCTCGACCTATCGGGTTGTGGCTTAAGCGAGCTATGCCGGCTGTTCGAGGCGTTCCGGCGCCTGCGGGATGCGGTCACCGACAGTCAGTCGGCCCCGGCCTTTCGCCAACCGTCGAAAAGCATCGTCGGCACCATCAATTGCACGCGCGGCTACAGCATCCTGGGAGACGAGTACCAGCGCCTCGGCTTTATCACGGATCGGCTCGTGGCCGAGATTGCCCTCCGCACGCCGGCTGGCCGGTGGGAGCACGACGACGCCTTGGCGGCTCGGCTAACGCACGAGCTCGACTGCGAGTGTCGCATCGTGGACGCGGCGCTGTGGGCCGAGGTCAAACAGGCGTGGGGGCTCTGAAATGGGCACCCTGCACACCTTCCCGGAGTGGCGCCGTCAGGCCTCCTCTCAGGCTGACGTGCGCGCTCGGATCGAGGCGGCGGCGGAGGCAGCCCTCGACACGGCGGATCAGCTCATCGCCATCCTCGACCGCATGGACGGCGACGAGAACCGGGAGGACGGCGGCGACGCTGAACCGTCCCTTGGCGCCCCTGAGGACCACGCCTCGCAAATCGTCTGGCTTCGCGGTTCCGATCGCGACCTTGAACTCCCACAGCAGGATCCCCGCCCGTGAAAGCTCGTCTCACTATGCGCGCCGCCCTGGTGCTCGGCCTCTCATCCGTCGCCATGGACATCGGACGGGGGCGCCGCTGGTGCCGTGACCTCCTCGACCGTGCCGGGCATGAAGCCGGTCGGGGCAACGTTGTCACCGCCACCGGCCTCTTCGTCCTCTACTTCGTGGGTCTGTGATGCCGACTGCGCTGCCCGGTTCCGACCGAAGACGCCGCCTGCCGGCGCGACGGGCCGTTCGCTGCCTTGTCCTACTCGCGGGGATGCGCCTGCTCTCGCTCCGGATGGGCCGGATCAGGCGCCAAGCCGCACAGCGCTGCTCGCCGGTTCTAGATGCCCGGTTGCTCGTTACGTCTCAGCGCTGGCTGGCCCTAAGTGCGGAGGTCGCTGCCCTGCTCGGCCGGCCAGAACCTGAGTCCGTCGCTCGCCTGCGCGCAGCCATCGCAGATAGGCGCGCACCGCCATAGTGCTGAGCCGCTACAGCGCCGCAGCGCTGCACCGCTGTAGCTCATTCGCATCACCGCGCCAGAGCATTGCACTGCCACGGCGGCTTAGTGGGATAGGGTGACGACGCTTTCACGCGTTCGTGCTCTGCTGCTACAGCACCGCAGCACCACGGGTCCGCATGCGCACCATCGTCCTCGTCACGCAGAAAGGCGGCGTCGGGAAAACCACGCTGGCCGCCTCCCTGGCCGTCGCCGCTTCCGAAGCAGGCGAGAAGGTCGTAGCTCTCGACCTCGACCCTCAGGGCTCGCTCGCGGACTGGAGCGGGACGCGGACGGCCGATACGCCCGCCGTTGACCGGCTCCCGATCGAGCGCCTCGGCGATCTGCCGGCCATTCTGAAGGCCTTGGGGGAGCGGGGGTTCACGCTCGCGATCCTTGATACGGCCGGCATCGCCTCGACCGGCGGCAACCTCGCCATGCAGGCGGCCGACCTGGCGCTGATCCCTGCCAGGCCTTCGAGTCTCGACCTCAAGGCGACCATGCCGACCATCGAGGCGCTGATGCGCCTGCAGATGCGGGAGCGGTTCGCCTTCGTCCTGAACCAGTGCCCTCCCGGCCGCAGCTCGCGCGCGAACGAGGCGGCGACGGGGCTCGGAGTGTTCGGCGTGCTGGCGGACCCGCAGATTATCTCCCGCAACGACCACCAGGACGCCATCGCGGCCGGCCTAGGTGTCACCGAGTATGCACCTCAGGGCAAGGCAGCAGAGGAAGTCCGGGGCCTTTGGGCCTGGGCGGACCGCAAGATGAAGAGCAAGAAGGCATGACGAAGCGTCCCTCTCTGATAAGCGGCCTGTCCCTGTCCGGGGACGCGAAGCCGTCACCCGAAGACGTCCCGCCCGAGGACGCGCCCGCCGCCACCCCTGATGAGCCTGCGGCCGCCAAGGGGCGGCGAGCCCGGCCGGAGGTGGTGCATACCTCCGTCTATCTACCCCGCGAGGTGCATCGGCGCCTGCGCGAGATCGCCTTCACGCGGGATGTGAAGGTGCACGACGTCATCATGGAGGGCATCGATGCCGCCCTGCAGAAGTATGGGCATCCCTCGATCGAGAGCCTCAAGGCCGGCGCGAAGCGGGGAGAATGAGATGGGCGACGTGGAGCTGACCCGGGTCAGCTACGGGCGAACCGATGCGCTCGCCATGGCTCACGGCATCGAGATCGCCTTCGACGCGCTCCCGTCGCGATGGGAGGAGCGGGATGAGGTCGAGATCCTGTTCGCGGACGGGTCCATGCTCCACCTGGACGCCAGGCCCGATCAGGGTGCCACGGCGTTCGCATGGATGCGTGATCCGAGCACGACGTGGCTCCTGCAGCTAGAGCCACTGGCTCTGAACGTCCTGCAGGTCCACCTGCAAGAGCATCATAGAGACATTGTGGGCCCGGGGGTCTGACCCTACGGCGTCGGCGCAAGGCACGGCACAGGGGCCTTGTGCTGTAGCGCTACAGCGGGACCGCGTGAGCCCGGTCAACTTGGGATAAGACGCATTCTCGAAAGTTGAGACCATGGTATCGGACGAGCTCTCGGACTGGTTCGTGAAAGCGGCTCACAGCGCAGCCAAGAACCTGAAGCTGGGGTCGGACCTGAAGAACATGCCCGAGGGCTACTGGCGCCGGGTAGTCGATGCGGTGGACACGCGCGCCCGCATGTCCGAGGAGCGGATCCCGATCGGCTGGCAGGAGATGCTGGCGCGGAAGGTGGGTCGTACCAATGCCTGATCTGCTGGCTGGGTTTCTGGAAGCGCCAGCTACGCCACCGGCGGAACTCGCGGCTCAGGTCCGCACGTACCAGCGCGCCAGCAAGGCCGCCGCGACCATCGAGGCCTACACTGCCGACGCTGCGGCCTTCGACGCCTGGTGCATCCGACACGCCTTCGCCTCGATGCCGGCACCGCCCGCGGCCGTAGCCGCCTTCCTAGTCTACGAGGCCGAGGCCGGCCGAGCCGCTTCGACCATCGGCCGGCGCCTCGCCGCCATCCGGTACGCGCATAAGCTCCGGGGCGCATCCGACCCGACGGCGGACGAGGCGGTGCGGGCCACGCTCAAGGGTATCCGGCGCACCCTCGGCACGGCGCCCGAGAGGAAAGCGGCCGCTACCGCCGATATCGTGACGGCGATGCTCTCGCACATCCCACACACACTAGCAGGCAAGCGTGATCGCGCCCTCCTGGCTTTGGCGTTCGCCGGAGCCTTCCGGCGGTCCGAGCTCGTCGCCCTTGACGTCGCCGATCTGCGCGAGGACCGGGACGGCCTCCGGGTGCGGGTCCGGCGCTCGAAGACGGACCAGGAAGGGCAGAGCGCCGAGAAGGCGATCCCGCACGGGCGGTACATGAAGCCGGTGGCACTGTTGCGGGACTGGCTCGGCGCCGCCGACATCAGCGAGGGTGCCGTGTTCCGACCGGTCGACCGCAACGGGCACGTGCGCCGCGGCGGGCGCCTGACGACCCAGGCCGTGGCGGACATCGTGAAACGGTACGCGGGCGCCGCAGGCCTCGACCCCTCCGAGTTCGCAGGCCACTCCCTGCGCGCGGGCTTCATCACCTCTGCGGCCGAGCGCGGCGTCGACATGGCCCGCATCATGGACGTGTCGGGGCATCGGGATCCGCGTACCGTGGTGGGCTACATCCGTCGGGCGAACGCGTTCAAGGACCACGCCGGCAGCAGCTTCCTTTAGGCGCATCCCATCCACCGGTCCGGCTTGAACTTGTCTTTGCGAAGAACACCTTAGGATCTCTGCGGAGACGCTCCCGCATTGCCAAGGACGGAAGCTATGGACGACGCCGATCCGCAGTATGAGGAGTTCCACCGCAAGTGGGCTGACCGTCTTGGCCTGAAGGGGCGGCACATCACTCTCGGCTATCTGCGGGGGCAGGCGCTTGGTCCCGAAAGCGACGAAGGACTTGAGGCGGAGGGCAACGAGACTGGCATTCACATCCGGGTGGATGGCGTCGGCCTCGACGGCGCTGTCGAGCCGAACGGCATAGACGCATTGGTAGAGGAGTGGCGCACCCAGCTGGAGACGCAGGACGTCGAGGACCCGCGCACGTTCACAAAGGACTTCATCACTCAGACCATAGCGCTCAATCGCCACCTCGACGAGGAGTATGGGCCGATGGCGCTCTGCGGAGCCGTGTGGTTAATTTCGGACAATCCTGCAGGAATGGAAGCTCTCCGAGAGGGTGGACGAGCGCTCTTGTGTGAAATTACGTTTGACGATGGTACGAAGAAGCGACGGCTCCAGATGAGCATTCTATCGGAGTCGGCCAAGCCCATCGACGGTTGAAGCCCTTCCGCACCAGAGATCGGCCCGAGCACTACAATTAGCGCGCATAGTCCTTCGTGCTGTAGCGGATGCCCTCAATGGCCGAGCCCGCGAGTTCGGTCGGGTACAGCTCGGCGAACTTGCGCAGCACGATCAGGCAGAGATCGAGCATATCGTACCGCTGACCCTCGTCTTCCACGTAGCGGCCACCGCGGTGATCATCGAGCCGGAACTCACCCCATGGGCTGCCGAACCCCGAGGGCGGCCGTGCGGTATCCGATCCCGACTGCATCAGCAGCACACCCTTGCTCGTGCTCTCGCTGTGCTTGGCGGCGTTGCACATGCGCTGCAGCGCCATGAATGGCCGACCGAGATCCTTCGCCATCTGCCTTTGCAAGTCGCGGGTCGGCTCGTGACCAGGCGCGAGGTAGTCGCCCACGTGGAAGGAGACGATGCAGGCTAGGTAGCCCCGCCGCTGCGTCGGATCTTCCATGAACTCGCGCACCGTCGGCACGGCAATCGTGTCGACGAACTCGCGCGCGGACATGACGGCCATGGCGTTCCCTTATCAGTCTAGTCGAGCACCGCTGCAAGGTTGAGCCTAAGCCTATAACGGGCGGGGGCATATGGGAGTGCACGCGCGAGCGGAATGGTTGGATCTCGAGACAATGGCAGGCGTATCGCGACATGCCTCATCACCACATAAGCAGAGTCTTGTTCAATTTCGATCTTGAACGGTTCGCTCCAATATGTGCGGCCTTCCTCATCGTATTCTTGCGGCGTGCCGCCAGCGAGGATCATCTGGTATGAAGCCGGCATCTCATCAACAAAGGAATTAGGACGGAAAAATTGCATGCGCATAAGCAGGCCGCTTGGAATCAAGGCGACTTGATAGCCGTATTTTCGAAATAGTCCGAGGTATGCTGCAGCCATAAGAGCCATGTGATGACGAGAGTGGAATTTTCCTGTCAGAGCTTCAGGCTTCAGCGCTTCTTTGATGAATTTATCGTAGTATTTGCCCTTCCAACTATTGCACCCATGGCCTGGAATGGCTTTGTTCTCGAACACTAATGTGCGTCTACAGAGAAGCGTCAAGCCGCTGCGTTCGTTCTTCGGTATGGCTGTTCGAGCTGCGGCTGGATCATCCGCCACTGCTTGCTGCGGAATGATGTGCTCAACGGAGAATTCGTCGTATCTGAGCGCTCGCCCGCAGGTCGGACACATCAGCAGGTCGTTGCTAGCGAACCACGGGGCGAGAGATTTCAGATCGTCCCGCATCTTGTGCCAGAGCAGGTCTTTGAGGCCCGGCAGGTCAATCTCGCCCATAGACGTTCCAGCGCGCGGTGTGGCAGCTAACTCGGATGCTCCAGGCCTAGTCCGAGGGGGCTGCGCGCGAAAGTACCAAGAGGCTGTCAATGAGCAGCGTTGAACAGGCTGTCTCGGGTCACCTCGTATTCATGCCGTGGCTGCATCTACCGTGTCCTGTTCGTGTTGGAGGCTTTCGTTTCGTACCGGTGCAGATCGGCGGCTTGGCGTCGGTTGTCGATCCGGCGCTCGCCGAGACTGCCAGGCAGATGCTGCGGAGCTACGTCGATCAGGGTGGTAAGCCGATCAAGACTTGCACTGTCGTCCTGAGGCAGCGTCACGCAGTACCGTGGGACGTGCCCGCAGCCCTTTGGGACAAGGTAAGCCGCGCCGCACAGATCCTGGCGGTGTCCTGCTTGGCAGAGCAGCGGTTTTTCATGGGGCACTTCAGCGCTCACATGAACGCAACGATGTTCCGTCCGGTGGGGCAGGGCATCTCGGCGGGAAGTGACGGGATCGGCCTGACCTATCTCCGCCGGGGCGGAGCCCTACGGGTGGGTGGTCTCCGCTTTTCCAATGCGATCTTCCAGCGGCCTCCGCAGATCGAGGGCACCGAATGCGAGGTGGTGAACCAGCGGTTGGCGAAGGCTCTGGAGCGGGCCCAGAGATCGAACAGACCTGTTTGGGATCCCATCGCCGCGTCGCTGGAGCTCTTCCTGTTGGGTCACGCGGAGATGCCCGATCTGGGCTGGGATAACTGCGTCATGCTCTCGGCCATGGCCTTCGAGCAGCTGTTGGAGCCGAAGGGGCAGGGCGCTTCAGTCACGGCCGAGACCTTCGCTACCCTCTGGGCGCCACATGCCAGCAAGACGATAGCGCAGGCGAAGCGCGTCCGGCCCGATCCTGACGGCAGCTGGGCGGCGCAGCAGCAGCCATGGCCTATCCATCGAAAGTGGATGAAGGAGCTCTTCGAGGCGCGCAACGCCAGGGCGCACCGCGGGCGACAGACCAAGTTCAGCGCCAACTGGGCCGACTGGCAGCACATGGTCATCGCGGCCTTCGTCTATCCGCTCACGATCAAGCTACGGCTTGCCGCGGTCGAGCTCTATGAGCTGAATGATGAGGAGCTTGGAGCCTGCGAGGCTCTGGACCTGCTGCTCGACAGCGACTGGGGGCAGGGTTGGCGCAAGCCGCCCGAGTGGCCGAGGATCCTCTCCAACCGGGAACAAGCCCGCGCCTGGACCAAGATCATGGAGAGTGCTTTCGCAAAGGGCGAAGCGAGAGCGCGCAAGCGTGTCCGCAGAACCTGAGCCGCTTCGATCTTTCGTCGATCAGGACCAATTCCACGCTTGAGGGACGGCCGTGGCAGCAGAGGTCGGAACCAACGGGTGCCGCCGTGTTCCTAATGATCCTTGCTGTTGCGGGCACCCTCAGGAAATGACCCTCACCCCGCCTTCAGCATCCGCGCCACGATCTGATCGGGGGTCTCAGGATCCTGCGGGTTGAGGAGAGCCCGCAGCCCCTTGCCGGTCTTGAACACGACAGCCCGCTTTGCCTCGACGTCGACGGCAGCACCTGTCTTCGGGTTCCGCCCAGCCCGAGCCCGGGCCTCCTTCAGGGAGAAGGCCCCGAAGTCACGCAACTCGACACGATCACTAGAGCGTTTTCGGTCTGAGCTGAATCGGGTGTGTGGGGTTCACGCAGCGGTGTGGGGCTGATTCATTGTGCGCTCCAGACGAGGAGCGAGGCATGGGCCGACCGTACAGCCAGGATCTCCGCGAACGCGTCGTCGATGCGGCCGGGACGACGTCGCGTCGACAGGCGGCCGCGCGCTTCGGGGTCGGCGTGGCCACGGCGATCCGGTGGATGGCCGCGCTCACGACGACCGGGACGGTGGCAGCCCATCCGCAGGGACGGGCTCGCCGCTCCAAGCTCGACCCGCACGAGGTCTACCTGCGGGACCTGATCGCCGAGCGGGACGACATCACCCTGGACGAGATGCGCGCTCGCCTGAAGGACGAGCACGACCTCACGGTCGGGATGGGTACACTGTGGGCCTTCCTCGACGCACGTGGTCTGACCTACAAAAAAAGACAGCCCACGCCACGGAGCAGGACCGCCCGGACGTGAAGGCCGCCCGCGAGGCGTGGTTCGAGGGCCAGCCCGACCTCGACCCCGCCCGCCTCGTGTTCCTCGACGAGACCTGGACCTCGACCAATATGGCCCGCACCCGCGGACGCTGCCCGCGCGGCCAACGGCTGCGCTCTCCCGTTCCGCATGGCCACTGGAAAACCACCACCTTCGTCGCGGGTCTGCGCCTGTCCGGGATCGCCGCACCGTTCGTGCTGGATGGGCCGATCAACCGCGACGCCTTCCAGACTTACGTCGAGCGTGTGCTCGTGCCCGAACTCGCTCCCGGCGACGTCGTCGTCATGGACAACCTCGGCAGCCACAAGGGGCCGGCCGTGCGCGCGGCGATCGAAGCGGCTGGCGCGCGGCTGCTGTTCCTGCCGCCCTACTCGCCAGACTTCAACCCGATCGAGATGGCTTTCTCCAAGCTCAAGGCGCTGCTGCGCAAAGCAGCTGAGCGCACGGTCGAAGGGCTCTGGACAGCCATCGGCCGGCTCATCGACACCATCACACCCGATGAGTGCGCCAACTTCTTCGCCGCCGCGGGATACGAGCCAGATTAAACCGAAAACGCTCTAGCCACCAAGGCATCCGTGATACGGCCGAAGATAGCGCTCACCACAGCCTCGCACTCGCGGGTGGTCAGGTGTGGGTTCTCAGCGACGATCCGGGCGACGAGTTCGGAGCGGACCATGGCGCGACCACATAAGTGAAAAACACAGCGCTGTTCTCCATACCATGCTCTTTCAGGGCGACGGCTCAGCTTTTAGAGGCCACGTGCACAATAGGAGAAACGGGAGTGACCCTTCTTGAGAGGCAAAACTTTTACATTGAGTCGATCGAGCGCTTCAAAGGCGGTGGTCTGGAGAGACTACCATGGCAGGCAGTTCGAGACCATTTGGAAAGAATGCTAGATGAAGTGCCCATAGTTTTACATCCATTCACGCCTACCGATAAAGTTGCTCGTGGCCGTAAGCTGACTAGCGCAAATCTTTTTCACGATGTTGCGGAACTTCTACACCCGCCAAAAGCTCTTTGTAGAGATTACGGCCGATGCAATCGACCGCGTTCACCAGTTCTATACGCCGCAATCGGCTACGAGCTAGTTTTTAGTGAGATTGGCGCAGAGATCGGCGACATCATTGGACTGGCATTTATCCGCCCTCGAAGGGAGTTGCTAACATGTCTTCTCGGCGCATTAGATCTTTACAGAAGAACTGAGGGGCACTGCCTTCTAGCAGAGGATACTAAGGCGCAAATTAAACCCCTACGAAAAGAGGCCGCTAAAGCGCCAGATTTTCTGTTTGATGCGTTCATAAGCGATTATTTCGGAAGAGTGGGGTCCGAACACACATACAAGCTGACTAGCGCGTATACAGATGTAATATTTTCTAATTTTCCCCATATTGATGCAATCATGTACGATAGTGTTGACCACAAGAAGGGTATGTGTTTTGCTATCAAGCCAGATGTTGTTGAATACAACATGACCGTTACGGATGTCCAAATTGTAAGAGTAACGAATTATCTTGGATATGGCTTCTACGACTGGGAATTGATTGCAAATTCCAAGAAAATATCCAAGCGCACTATCGAGTGGGCCTAACTCAGGTGCGCGGCGGTGAATAGCTAAGCGCTAGCCGGAGGCCAGCGCGGGCTTGGCTGCATCCTTGCTTAGCGATGGCCCTTCACGTTGACTTAACGGTGCGAGCCAGCCGACATGGGCGGTCCCGGCAGATCGGCTCCTCGCGAGTCGTGCGCCGGCATCAGGAGACGCAGCCGCCGCGAGATAGACCCTGAAAAGCCAACGGCCCCCCGTCGCCAAACGGGAGGCCGCTGAAAACCGAAGCTCTGAGGGAGCCCTTATCCAACTCCCCTCAGAGCATGTGACCCCCTCGGGAGTCAAGATGGAACGCCAATTCCATCAACGGTGAGGCTTTGCCCGGACCCTAGCCGCGGCCCGTGAGGGACCGAGGACGATGTTTCACGCGACGATGCGAGCCGCGATCGACGGCGCGCGCACGCTCGCCCAGATGGACGAGCTGTCCCGCCAGGTCTGGCAGGCGCACGCAGCCGAGGCTGTGACGGATCAAGAGGCTCAGGGGCTCGCCGAGGCGCTCCACGGGCGGCGCAGCGCGATCCGTGAAGGCATCGTGCCGGTCGGCATCCCGGCCGGGCGCGCCAGCCTATTTCCGCCACGCCGGCGGCCCGTGTCGCCTAACAAGGCCGCTTCCCGCGACCGGCGCCGGCTCCTGGCCTGCTCCGGACCTATGCCGCCGCAACTGGCCGCTCGCTTCACGGTGGGGCAGCTCGCGGTGCTGCGCATCATCGGCGACGAGGTCGCGGCCAAGGGCGTATGCGGGCTGTGCGTCGACGCCATCGCGGCGCGGGCTGGGGTCTGCCGGCGCCTTGCTCAGGGAGCCGTCCGCCTCGCCGAGGGCGACGGGCTGCTGACGATCGAGGAGCGTCGCCACCAAGGCCGGCGCAGCGACCCGAATCTCATCCGGGTCCTCAGCCGGGAGTGGCAGGCCTGGCTCAAGCGCGGGCGCCGATCCGCGCCGCCCCCCCCTGGAAAGGGGGGTGGGTGCAAAACGCTGCACCCCACGGATAAGGGGGTGTTAACTCCAGGAACAGCGAGGCCAGCGGCACCATCGAAGAAGCTGCCGGAACGGCAGGGTCGCTCTCCCGACAGCAGCCACCGAGAATCCGCGCGGGTGGCGAAGGCAGGTGCAGCTATGCCGTGAGGGTATGAGGCTGGACGGTCTGACGAACACTGAACACTGAAGGGGGAGGCGTATCGTGAGCTTGCCGGTGGGGCAGCACTTCGTACCGCGGATGCTGCTGAAGCGCTTCGCCGCGCCTGACGGCCGGCTGTGGGCGTTCGACAAGCGCCGGCCAGATCGCGGAATCTGGCAGAGCACTCCGAAGGACCTGCTGAAGGAGCGCCACCTTTACACGGTGACGCGCGCCGACGGCTCTCGGGACGTCACGGTCGAGCAGGCCTTAGGTTACGTGGAGAGCGCGGCCGAGCCGGTTATCGAGCGCGTGCTGCAGCGAGCTCGCGCCGGCCTGCCGCCAGGTTTCAGTGGTGAGGACCGGATCGCGATGCTCCTGTTCCTCTACTTCCAGATGAAGCGCGTCCCCGACTTCTTCCGCAACATCCCCCTGCCGCCCGGAGGGGTCGAAGAGATCATCAGGTCCGGCATCGCGAACTGGGAGCGCGAGAGGGGGCCAATCCCGCAGGAGGAGCGTGACAAGCACCTGTCCCCGCGGGGCATGGTCGCCCTTGAGCAGGGGGTCCGTATGCAGAGTTTGCTCAACGTCTCGCCCCGGATCTTCGGCACGCTCGAGGCGCGCGGCTTCGCCGTTGGCGTGATCAAGCAGCCGGATCGGCGGTTCGTGATCGGGAGCTATCCGATGGTGCGGTTCATGGCGCGCAGCGGCCGGACCGATCTTGGGGACCCTAGCGTCGAGCTGTGGCTCCCCCTCGCGCCGGACGTGGCGATCGCATCCTTCGGTCGGCGGGGTGAGGAGCAGGTCGCCACCATCCACGACCCGAGCCAGATCCGGAAGGTGAATGTCGAGATCGCACGGCAGAGCACCACGATCGTTTCGGGCTCCCGCGAGCTTCTGAGATCCCTCACGCAACGCTTTCCGAGGGAATAAGCCTGGACGGGTCGCTCCTGGGGTTTTGGTCCGCTGCGGAGACCGTAGAAGGGCTATCCTTCCGAGGATAGGATGTCAGAAATCGCCCAGCCATCACCTTCGCGCACTGCGATGAACTCACGGTCCCAGCAGCCCCAGCGCTGACGCATCGGGACAGCCGCCATTGGGTTGTGAACGAGGGTGAGAGGTCGCTCTGCACTCGACATGTTGCCGATGCCGATGCGCGACCACAAGGCCGCCGAGATCTGCGTGAAGGTCGGATCAAGGAACGCCATTCGGGGGATCGGGCCCTTAGCGCTGCCGCTCCGCTCAATCTCGTAGGAGGGTTCGTACCCACTGCCGACTACCTCTCCCGTGTCACGGTCGAGCGTGACGTAGGCGTCGCCGAGCGGGAAGACCGAAGACACGATCAGCGGTAGTGGGCGTTCGGTCGCATATATGCCGAAGCCGCCAGCACCAATGGCAACGATCCGGACGTCCTCCGGAGCGACCACGCCCTGGCGCAGGTAGCGCTCAAACACCTGGGTCTTCTTCAAGAGAGCTCCGGTAGTGCGGAGCTGTGCCTGGCGGGTCGGCATTCGGCCGACCCTGCCGCCGCGATTGATCGGCGTAGGCCCGCACACGCCATCCTCCCCTTCACCAGGCTCCGGCGCGATCGCTTCGATCCAGATCCGGCGGCCATCTTCAAGTACGCAGATGTCAGGCTGTCCGCCTCGGCTCGGCCGCTCGGCCGCTAGCATCAGGCGCTTGCCGGCATCCAGGAGGCAGCAGCCGAGGTACATTTCCCAGAAGCGGGCATTGGGGTCTCGCGCAAAGCCTTGCCGGAAAGTGGTGTCAGCGTAGGGCGCGTACATCTCCCACAGGTGGTCGAGATGCAAACGCATGTCCTGCTCTTCAGGGCAGGACGCGGTACGCAGGTTGAGATAGCCTCGGTCGAGGTCGTCGCCGTCGACGCTCCAGAGGTCGCACATGGCTCTGCCGCTTCGGGGAAGGGCGTCGGCTCTATCACGGACCGCTCGCGAGACCACCTGTGTTGTGGCTAGGCGCTCACTCTGACTGGTCTGAAGGCCTGCTGGTGAAGCCGAGGGGACCCCTGGCACCCACCTTCCTCACCGGCATGAGCATGAGGTTAAATTGTGAGTGGTGCTGGACAACCTCGGCCGGCCCGCCGTCGTCATCGAAGCCTCGCAGCGAGATCAACTCGCGGCTGATCGCCGTCGTCTCCTGGACGAAAAAGCTCGGACCACCCGGTGCGGACACCGCCACCACCGCAACCTCATGATCATCGTCGAGCTGGGCTTCGAAGGCCTTCAGGCGCTCGCCGAACCTCTCCAGCGCGATCTCGGCGGGGCGCGGCATGCCCGCTGCCACGGCTGACGCCAGCTTCTCCGGGATCGGCGTCGCCTCCCCAACCTTCACCCCTTCGCGGTACACACCCGTCGCCAGGGCTTGACTAGCGGCCCCGGCATAGCCGGACTTAAGCCCGGAAAGCGCCGATCCGAGGCCCATAGCACCAAAATTTTGAGCGGTTCTTCGATGGGTGGCTTCAATGCCAGCCGCGAATACGATCAGGGCCGGCATCCCAGGATCCGCATCATCGTCGCGCAGATGAGGGTGTCGCTCCAGGAGAGCACCTGCGAACTGCTCCAACTCCTGCTCCGTGACAGTGGCAGCCTCGGTGATGGTGACAGCAGTGCCATCCGCTTTCGTGGCGAGGGTAGCGAGAAATCCCCGAGCATAATCGGTTGGGGCAGGCACAGGGCTGTGCCCGTAGTGCTTCGAGGCTTGGAGGCGATCCGAGACCTTGATACGGCGGCAACGAAGCGTTCCAAGTGTCGCTGTCCGGAGGCTGAAGGCTGCCGCCGGTGTCTGATCCTCTTCCCCCAACATATCCGCCTTCCCCGTTCATGGTTTCGCTGGACCGCTAGGAACAGCAACCGCAAGGTTTTCGCGTAGATGGGGAGCCAATCTGATCCTTG
Source organism: Methylobacterium sp. A54F (assembly GCF_053346035.1). Lineage (NCBI taxonomy): Bacteria > Pseudomonadati > Pseudomonadota > Alphaproteobacteria > Hyphomicrobiales > Methylobacteriaceae > Methylobacterium > Methylobacterium sp. A54F. Next base: position 17,480 of record NZ_JBKFBF010000023.1, read on the forward strand.
AAGGCCGCTCGGCGATCCATCGTGCCTACGCGGATAGTCGGATCCCTCGTGATGCTTCGGCGCTTTACCGTGGTCGTGCTATACAGCTATAACGCTGCAGCACTATGGCGGCGTATCTCCAGACGGACCGATGAAGAACACGAGCAGGCAGCGCAGCCGGTGCCGAACCCCCGAAACTGCTGTCGCGCCGCGTGCCCTGAGTGAAGCGGAGCGTCGGGCCGAGAAGATGGCCAAGCAGGTCGCGGGCCTGCCGGAAGTCGAGCGGAAGCTGGCGGGTGAGGCCGCGGATCGCGTGCTCGGCCGTCGCGTTCCGCACAAATGGGCCCTGCAGGAGCGGGAGGGGCAGGACCGGTGCGTGCCCGAGTTCGGGAGTCCGGCCGCTAACACCTTCCGGCAGCTCGACGCCTTCGGGACCGCCTCGCCCGACTTCGCGGCCCTGATGCTGCGGCAGGTGATGTCCGCCTCCGAGGTGCAGGGCATCAACGACATCGGGGTGGCCGACCTCAACGCTGGTCTAGCCGCGGTCGAGGCGGTGCGGCCCGAGAACGAGGTCGAGGCGATGCTCGCCGTCCAGATGTACGGCACGCACACCGCGGCGATGCGGATGCTGGCAACCGCGATGAAGGGTGGCGCGCCTGAGGTGATCGCAGCCTACGGCAGCCTCGCGACGAAGCTCCTGCGCACCTACACAGCCCAGACCGAGGCGCTCGCGAAGCTCCGGCGCGGCGGGGAGCAGAAGGTCACCGTGGAGCACGTCCATGTCTACCAGGGTGGTCAGGCAATCGTCGGCCACGTCGCAGCAGGAGGGGGCGGGGCTCAGCTCGGAAGCGGACAGCAACCTCATGCACTCGAAGGTCCCGCAGCCCATGCCCTTCCGCTTGGCGCGCCGATGCTGCGCCAAGACGAGGTCGGGCGAGCCCTGCCGGTCACCGGCCGTCAGCGGAAAGGCCCGGTGCCGCATGCACGGCGGGGCCAAGGGAAGCGGCGCGCCGAAGGGTAGGCAGAACGGGGCCTATCGGCACGGCCTGCGGACGCAAGAGATGAAGGCTGCGCAACGGACGACCCGGGAGCTGATCCAGCAGGCGAAGGAGACGCTCGGCTGGGCGTAGGCCCCATGCAGCCTGTTTCGATTTGACACGTGGGCGATGATGGCCGAGGCTGGCTGCCGCTTCTCGAGCCTAGGACAGGCCATGCTCGCGGTCGTGATCTCTGCAGTGGCTCCGGTGGTCAGCGCCATTGGAACGTTTGTGGCGGCCTACTGGGTCGAGATCCTGATCGCCTGCGCGTGCCTCTTCATGCTCTTCAAGGTGGTCCGTCATGGGAAGCGCGGCACGAAGCACCCTCAGTTCGAGTGGGCGAAGCTTCTCATAGAGCTGCTGCACGTCTTCCGGCATCCGAACCCCATCAGCATTCTCTTGCTCGTAATCGGCATGTTCGGAGCGATCTTCGGCGGCCACAGCAACGACCATCATAACGATGGTCCGCCCATGAGCGGCCCGACCCAGACGCTCTAGGCGCAGAGCGAGTCCACAGCCTCATCAAGGTGTCGCTCGGCTTCCAGGGCCATGGGATGCCGCCGCACGTGCCCGGGCAGATCCTCGAACAGAGCGCGTAGGGCGCCCCGCACGGCTAGACTATCCCCGACGTCGATACCCCTCAGCCTAAGAAGGCGCGTGGCTGCCTCTGCGCGCCGACGGTTGAGATCGGCAAGTTCGTTCGAGGCCTCGCCCGCCATTAAGGCCGCGCGGTAGTGCTGCACGGTCTCGTAACCCAGGCCGCGTGCGTGTCCCTCGGCGACGGCTTCCCGTTCGGCCATGTGCCCGAGGTGGCCGGCGATGAGCAACGTGAGGAGGTTGATGCCACCCATGTAGGGCTGCCGCATGAGCGAGAGGCCGACGCAAGCCTGCTCCAGGGCAGCGAGGCGTCGCTTGAGGAAGCTCCGCGTCATGCCCGGGCCTCCGCGCGGATCGCTTCAGGGGAAAGGCCGCAGGATTGCATCCACTCGTCGAGCCGCGCCGCCACGTCGCCCCAGCCCGTGTCTGGCTCGCGCCCGGCCTTAGCAGGGGCCTCATCGAGGATCCGGACCAGGGCGCGGAGGATCTGCTCGTCGTCGGTATTGTGGCGGTCGACGCCCTCCGTGCGGAGGAGGCGCGTCACGCCGTCACCCATCCTGACGCCCCACACGTCGGCGTCTGCCCTCGCCTCCTCGTCCATCTCGGCCCAGTCGGCGTAGCCCAGCCCGCGGGCAAGCCCATCGCTGACGCCTTCCACGCTGCGGCTCGGTTCGAGGTCCTGCGGCCGCGGGTAGCCGCCGAGCCGCGTGGCGATGGCGTACATCAGGACCGGGATCATGCCCGGAGGCACGTCCTCGGGCCCGCGGGCCGTAGCGCGCTCGAGGCGGTGTAGGCGATCCACCATCTTGGACGTCATCGTTTCGCTCCTGCGTTGGCTTCGAGGGCAGCAAGGCGTTCGGCGAAGTCCTTGGTCTCCACGGCCCGCACGTGGGCCTCGACCAGCTTGGACAGCTCGGCAGCCTCGGCCGCGGTGAGGTCGCCGTCGGCGACGGCCTGGAGGAGGGCGGTGGTCGCCTTGGGCAGGTCCTGCGGCCCCTCGATGGGCGGCAAGCCGAAGCGGATGATGCGGTCCTTCCGGGCGGGGATCAGGCGTTCGAGGCACAGGCGCATCGCGACGGTGTCGCCGGCCTTAGCCATCTCGATCGCCTTGCGGGTGATCGCCTTGGCCTCGCCGTCGAGCAGCTCCTCAAGGGCCAGGGCCGAGCGGTTGCGGGACCCCCTCGGCCTGCCAGCCGGATTGCCACTCCGCCCCTTCTCGAAAGCTCTGCCCCGCGTCGTCATGCTGAAACTCTGCAACGGTGTAGCGCTACAGCGGGATACCGCCGCAGCGGGAGAGCGCTGTAAAGAGCAGCGCGCGAACAGCGGGTCGAACCTATGCGCCGTGACCCGCGAGCGCTCCCGAGCCCTCGCGTCACACCCGGGCCCCGCAGCGCCGGGCTCGTCATCGGATTGCCTCCGGGTGCGACGGAGCAAGGCGCTGGACCTCAGCGCGGCAGTCGTCGAGTGAGATCCCGAACCGACGCGCCATCGCCAGTGCGACCGGCGCGCCGAAGGTGATGAGCGCCTCGGCCACCAGCTCGCGGCGCGCGGCGGCCGGGAGGCCTGCGATCTGGCAGTTGAGCTCGTGGACAGGAGACTTGTAGCGCCGGGCCATGACCGCTCCTCAGGCTGCGAAGGGGGCATTAGCAGGGGCGGCGTCCCTCGTCGCGGATCCGCTGGCCCATGCGCTCGATGTCTGCGCGCAGTGCGGCGAGGGACGCCGTCAGGCTCTGACGGCTCTGGTCGACCTCGATCCCCGGCCAGTACTCCAGCCACGACAGCCGGGCGCGCACGTCGTTGAGCGACTTGGCCGGCAGGGTGTCGAGCAAGTCCTCCAAGAGGCTCTGCCGGACCTCGACGAACCCGTGAGGGTTGTAGTCTGGGAAAAAGGCCGCGCGGTCGCGCCCCAGCTTCTCGGTTGCCGCGTGCTCGGCCCAGACCTCGGCGACCGTGGATGGCATCGGCCAAGCCGCCGCGACGGCCTCCCGCAGCCGCACCGGCATGTTCTTGCGGCCGTCCAGCCAGTACCAGCCGGCGAGCCGGTAGAGCTCGTTCCAGGTCTCACCCTGGCCGAGGAGCGGCGCGCAGGCTTGACGCAGCGCAGCTTCCATCGGCGTGTCGGCGAACACGGCATCCTCGCTGCCGTACTCGGCCAGCGCCGCGGTGCGGCGGTCGGCGCGCTCCCGATCCCGCTCGGCGCGCTGGGCTCGAAGCTCCGGCGTGTTGAAGATGTCGTGGAAGGCCTGCGCTATCGTCTCGGCGGCCGTCGCCGACCTGGGGGCGTCGAGTTGCGCCTCCGCCTGCCGCACAGTGAGTCCGGCCTTGCCGGCGAGCGCCTTCATCCGGGCGGCCGCTGCGGCTTTCTCGCCCGGGTTGGCAGTGCTGTCGTGGAGGGCGCGCGCCTTGGCGAAGGTCGATAGCGTGGGGGCCATGATCGCCTCAGGCCGCGCGGTGGGTAGCGATGAACGACGCCAGGACCTGCCGGCGGTCGATGCTGGCGAGGCGGTTGAGGGCGGCGACCGCGGCCTCGAGGGCGGCGGGATCCTGTTCGGCCCTGCGCAGCAAGGTGGCGAGTTCAGCGCCGCGAGGGCCGGTCAGCAGGCGGACGATGACCCGGAGCGCCCGGAGTTGAGCCCGCTGCTCAGCCGGGTCGATGTCGGGGACGAACGGCCCCCAGCGGTCAGCGGCGGGGATCATCGATCGCCCCACTGTGAGGCGGAACCACACACCACACCACACCCCACACCCCATAAAGGAGTGTGGTGGTGGTGGTGGTGGTCCACGGTTTCCACGGTGGACCACAGTTGAACTGTGGAAGTGTGGAGGGGCTTCATGTGAGTTCTCCGACCACGAGCATGGTCTGATCTCGGCCGGTCCTCCCGTTGCGGTGGCTCTCCGTTTTGAGGCAGCCGTTCCGCTTCCACATCGCGAGGAGTTTGGAGATCCGCTTGCGGTCGCTCTGGTCGCTCGCGTCCAGGCCGAGGACTGATGCGACGACCTTCCCGGCCCAATTCCCGGCCCGGACATCGTCCGCCCAGGTGCCGCCCGCAATGGCGTCCTGCACCTTCCGGACATCGCCGGGCTGCAGGGCGTCGGACAGGGTCGGCAGACTCCACTCTGCGACGACGCCGACGATGTCGCCCGGCATGTCCGGAGTCTCGTTCCCGAGCGGGACGCTAACGAGCTGCCGCCACGCCGCATCCTCGGCCGGGGGCTGCATGTTCGACTTGCCGTCATCGACCCTGAAGTACCGGCGGCGCTTGTCGGCCTCGACACCGGCCTGAGCAGCCTCGTCGGTCGACATCACGTTGAGGACGCGGGCTGACCGCACAGCACCGATCAGCGCTGAGCCGCCGCGGGCGTCCTCGACGGTGAAGGTGGCTTGGCCTGCGATCGTCTTTCTGACGTGGTGGACGAATTCGACCCCGCAATTGCCGCCCTCGGCCACCTGACCCGCCGCCTTCGCGACACGATCGATGGAGGCGTTGTCGTTTTCCGGCACGTCATGGCAGGCGACGAAAGGATCGAGGATGAGCTGATCAATCCGCCGCTCGCGGATCTCGGAGATCAGGGCATCGACCATGGGTTGCGCGACGACCGTGGCATCCCGGTTCCGGGTGGCGATCTTGATCGGGACATCGCGGCCGCTGTCGATGAAGAGCCGGCCGCCGATGTCCTGGGCGCTGATCCCGAAGTGGACGCAGGCCGCCGCCAAGCGACGCTCGATCTCCTCGCGTGGGTCCTCGCCGTTCCAGACCCAGACTCGAAGCGGCTCGGGCACGCGCACGCCGAGCAACGGCCTGCCGGTAACCATCGCCAGGGCCTCGACCAGGACGAGACTGGTCTTGCCGAGGCCGCCCGGTGCAATGGTGGCCGTGGTATAGCGGCGCACGTAGTGGCGACCGTAGAGCCATTGCCTGCACGGGATCGAGCGTGGATCGCCCAGCGCGAAGGGCGTGGCGGTGATCCGAGGCTCTGCAGCCTCGCGATTGCTCTCGGGCGGGGGGAAGCGACCATCTTCGCCTACCGGTTCGCGCGGCGTGCGCCTGAACGGGTGGACGGTCGCCACTGCCTCGGGATCGATCGGCTCGCGGGTTTCCATCAGCGCCCGGCCTCCCTGATCGCGTCGTTGAGGTCGCCAGTCACGCGCGGAGTCACAACCAGGACCTCGCGCTGCGCGTCGCACCAGCGGCTGCCGACCTGCTCCACGGCGGCCGCGCTGGCGCCGCTGTCGCCGGTCTCGGCGCACACTGTGAGCGCCTCGACGCCGGGCAGGACGGGGAAGGCCGCGATCCCGCTGACGCTGCCTGCGGCCCACATGGGCCTGAAGCCAAGAGTCATCCCGGCGAGCCCGGATTCGATGCCCTCGGCGAGGGCGAGGCCCGCGATCACCTCGGCGTCGGGGGTCAGCTTGACCGCCGCGCCGAGCGCCCGGCCTAGCATCTTTCGGCCGACTTTCGCGCCGGTCACCGGATCCAAGCGGGTGCGGTGCAGGCCTACGACTTCATCGGTGCGGAGGTCGCGGAAGGCGCAGAGCATCATCGGGACGCGCTCGCCCTCCCACGGGCCCGCCGGATGGAACCGGACCGCATGCCCGCACACCCCCAGCGGCAGGATGAGCTTGCGGTGCTCGGCCAGATACCTCTCGACCAGGCTGCCCCGCGGGTCCCGCTCGGCCTCGCGCCAGATCCGGACGACGCGCTCGGCCTTGATCCGAGCCTCGGCCTCCCGGGCGACGCGTTGCTGCTCGCGGGCGCGCTCCTGACGCGCAACCTCTCGCGGATCCGGGCGCTCGATCCGGTCTCGGGCCTCCCACCGGGGGAGACCACACGTCATGTCGACGTAGTCCCGGAGCGCGAGCGGATCGTCCCCGGCGAACGAGGTGACGCTGTACCCGTTGCGCATGCTCGGATCGATCAGGATCCGCCCGGACAGGTCACCTGGGCCGTGGTTCGGAGCCCGGAAGCTGACGCCGCCGGACATGACCTTACCCTGCAGGCTGCGGGCGAAATCGTGGAGGGTCAGCACGAGCCGCGCCTCCTGATGTCGGAGGCCGGCTCGCCCATCTGAGCGTATTGCTCTCCGACGGCATGGGCGAGCGTGCCAGGCCGTGCGGCCGTCTCATAGGCTGCCCGGCACCTTGCCTCAGACAGGTCCGTATCCTGGTCGGCTGGCCCGAGGATCATGGCGCGGAGCCGGACGCCGGGGTGCACCTGCCAAACCGCGGCGTACCAGCGTTCGCCCGGCACGCCGGCACTGAGGCCGGCGACGCTGGCCGTTTCGACCTCGCTTGGAGAGGCGATACGGAGCCGGTAGCTTCGATCCGGACGCCGCGCGAAGAACCGGCGATCGGCCTCGGCGGTCGGCCCGTTCTGCTCGGTCAGTTGCCGTAGCCGCCGCCGGACAGCTCGAGTGAGCGGGGGCGCTGTCATCGTGACGCCTCATCAGCCGCCTGCAGGGCGGCGATCAGCTCGCCGAGCTTCTCGCGCTTGAGGCTGATACCCTTCCTCGTGGGGCGCTTCTCTCCGCCTGATCCGTCGAAGTCCGCGAAGGTGCGCACATCGACGAGGTCATACCCGTTGAAGGTGCTCAGGCTGACCCGGACCTCTTCGAGGGCGTTCTTGGTGACGATCGCGATCGTTCGAGCTTGCGTCACGACCGGGCGCTCCGTGCGGCGAGGCGCGAAGCAACCCAGTCCTCCACGGCATCCAGCGTGGCACCGTGGAGTTCGCTGAGAAAGGTATCCCGGTCGAAGACGACGTACCCGCTCCGCTGCTCTCGCAGCCGCATGCCCCATCGGCGAAGCTGGTCACGAAGCTTCCGTTCGCGCCTCCTCCGCGCATCGCCTTCGGCAAGGGCGCGGAAGAGTGCGGCTCGCCGCTCCTCGACAGACGGGATCTCAGGCTGCTCGATCACGCGCTCGCCCTCCAAGTGTCCAGGGAGGGAAAGGCCAGTTCGGCCATCAGCGCCGCAGTTGCCGGGGAACACCCGTAGCGGGATCTGAACAGTGCTTGTCGAAGAGCCTGGGCTGGCGTATTTCCCTCGGTGTCGACCGCCAAGACGACATTCGAGGACCCGCCGGAGCCCGCGCGCTTCGCGCGGGTCTTCACGTTCATGGGCTGCTGTTCCTGCTGTTGTGCGCCGGCCGCCTCGGGCTCGACGATGTTGCGGAGCCAGCGGGCCGCGCCCGCCAGCGGCGGGTGATCAGGCGGCGAGCGGGGCCTGCGGGGGCGACGGAGGCAGTCCCAGCATCTCCCGCAGCTTCGCGGTCGGGACGCGGTACTGCCCGCCGATCTTAATGCTCGGGATGTCGCCCGCTTCGCGAGCGCGATAGGCGGCGTTCTTCCCAATCCCGAGAACCCGACCTGCCAGCGCCACATCCACAGTGGGCTTGGTCAGGACCTCCATGATGTCGTCGCCCATCGGATCCTCGCTTTATGCGGTGCTAACGCCGCACAAAGGTATGGATCAGGTTCGATCACGTTGGCAAGAGGTAATTGCGGTGTTATCACCGCACAGAAGAGACGGAGAGGGTTGGACGATGACAGACGGTGAGGTCCCGGCGAAAAAAGGCGGACGGCCGCGGCTGTACCCTGGGACGGAGAAGCGTCCGACCCTTACGTTCCGCGTCAGAGGCGACATGCACCAGAGGCTGCAAGAGTCAGCTCAGGCAGAAGGGCGCTCCCTTAGCGAGGAGATTGAGCATCGATTGCATAAAAGCTTTTATGAGAAGGAGCTTATAGATCTAGTGAGAGACGTTTCATGGAAAAATGCTGTAGATACATGGAGCGAATTCAGAGCAAACGCTGTGGGGGGACAACTCAACGATCAGGTCGGCTTTGTCTTTGCGTCGATACTCGGCAGCCTCCAGAACCACAGTGACAACGCCGGAGGGGATCGAAACTGGACGCGCGACCGTATCAAAGCGCTGGTCGAGGAGAAGGGCGCGTCCGAGATGATCCCGGCGCTGCTGGCCCAGTTCCCCTTCCCAGGCCCTGCCGATGGCACCCCGCACCCCGACGAGGCCCGCCGGCAAGAGGCGATCGAGCGCTCGCGAGTGACGCACGAGCGGAAAGGCATGCAGCCGGAGCAGGACTAAGGCGGTATCGGCTAATAAGCGGCAGCACGATCTGGTACTAATGGGTACAGCTTAAACTAAATTTAGATTGCTTCGGTTTGCGCAATTAGCGCAACACACTTTGCGTCTCATGTTGCATCCTTCGGCATCGCTTGGATACAGCCGATGCCGCCAGCCTACCCCTCTCACCTCTACATCCGCGTCGACCGTGAGTTGCGCGCCGCCCTAGTCCGCGGCGCGGCCGCTCAGGGCGAGAGCGTCTCCGTCTTCGCCCGCCGACGACTGCGGGATATCGTCGGTCTGCAAACCGAGCCTCCTCCGCCCCGGCGAGGCCCGGCCGCTGTCGTTGCAGAAGACCTCCATCGCGCCGGCGCGCATGCTCGCCGTGTCGCGCAGTCCATCGCTGTTCTGTCCGACCGCATTCATGGGGAGACCCGATGAACGACGTCCCGCCTTCCATCGCACCCGAAGCGGCAGCGCCCGCTTTCTCCAGCGACAAGCCGCGCTCACGCAGGATCGAACTCGAATGGCCGGTCGAGTACGGCGGCCGCACCTACCAAGCGCTGGTGATCCAACGCGTCACTACGGATCAGATCGCTGCCTGGACCAATGCGGTTCGGAAGAAGGACCCGAACGCCAACCTCGGCAACGTGGTCGATGATGACGGCGCACCCGTGCCGACCGCGGTCCTTGAGTTCCTCGACCCCGATGACAACGAGGAGGTGGGAGAGGCGATCGAGAGTTTTTTGCCCCGGCGGCTGCGCGAAGCCTTCACGTCGGACCAGGAGACGTCGACGAGCTCCTGATCTTCGCAGCGCGGCACCTGCACACCCCAATCCCGTACTTCTTGGGCCTCGATTGGGTCCGCTTCGTCGAGCTGGTCGCGATGACCAGAGACCAGATCATGGGGAGACGCCAGAATGGCTAGCAGGCTCGCCGCCAGCATCATCGTCCGCCTGACCGACCAGGCATCCAAACCGGCCACCCAGATTGCGAAGAACCTCCGGCAGATCGAGACTGCGGCCAAGCGCCTGAACGGCCTCGGTGGCAAGCTGGAGTTCAAGGGCGGGACCCGCAACCTCGATGCGATGGCCAAGTCGGCCCGGAAGCTCACTCGCGAGCTGCAGGCGGCGGCGAAGGCATCCATCGCGATCAGGGCACCGAGCGGGTTCAAGTCGCCGTTCGGCGGCATGCGGAAGGACGTGGCCGCCCTCGTGCGGGACATGGAGCGGCTGCGGCGCGCGTCTCGCCGGCTCGGTGGTCGCGGCGGCCGGTACCCGCCAGGCGACGACTGCCGCCCGCGCCGCGGACGGCGCTACTCGGGTGACCACGAGGCGGCATCCGCCCTCGGCGTCGGAGCTGCCTACCGGGCCGGGCGAGGTGGCCTTCGCGTTGCCCAGATGGCCGGTCGCGTCGGGGCCAACATGGCCCGCGAGACGAGCCGGGACAACTTGGCCGGCCTGACGAAGGAGCAGAGCGCGACCCTGGAGAAGCGAGCACTCTCGCTCTCAGGGCAGTACCCGAGCGTCGGGCAGAACACCCTCCACGAGATGCTGCGCGACACCAGCATGTCGATGGGCTCGGTCGAGAAGGCGATGCAGAACGCCGATGCGCTCGGCAAGATGGCGACGGTTGTTCAGTCGCTGAAAGGACCGGAAAAAGCAATTGATCAGGTCCGGCAGTTCTATGCTGGCCTGGATGTGCTCGGAAAGAACGTCGACCCCAAGCAGATCGAGCGCCTGTCGAACGCCTATACCAAGGCGATGGGCGTCGAGGGCGCCGAGCTGAACATGGGCAACGTCCTGACGATGGCCAAGCAGGCCAAGTCGGGAGGGGCCGCCCTCAACGATCGCTTCCTGATGTCGACTGTTCCGGCCCTCATGCAGGACCTCGGCGCGCCGCAGACCGGTACCGCGCTCTCATCCATGGTCGGACAGATCATTGGCGGGCGCGGCACCAAGAAGTCGGCCGCGTTCCAGCAATCGCTCGGCATGCGCGACAAGCACGGTCGGATGAGCGAGAGGGATAAGGCGCTCATCACCGAGGACCCGTTTCAGTACACGGTCAAGCGTCTGATCCCGCTGTTGGAAAAGAAGGGCATCGACGTCAACGACGAGACCAAGGTCGTCGAGATGATGTCGAAAGCCTTCTCGAACAGCCGTGTCGCAGACCTCTTCACGAAGATGATCACGCAGCGCTCGCAGTACGAGCGCAAGGCCGAGCAGTATGACCGGGCCCCCGGTCTGGCCGCTGCGGACACCCTGCGGCGGCAGGATCCCTATGTGGCTGCCGAGGGCGCAAAGCAGCAGGCGCTCAACACCTTGGGACAGGCGGCGGCCCCTTATGTCCCCGCGGTGACGGACGCCCTGAACAAGGCTGCCGATGCGCTCAGCAGCACGGCCCAGACCCTTGGGGACAATCCAGACTTGGCGAAGGTCGCGGCGCCGGTGGCAGCAACCATCGCCGGCACGATCGCCTCGTATCTTACCGGCAAGGGGCTCCTCGCTGCTGCGGGTAAGTCGAATGGGCTCTTCTCCGGCATCGCTCGCCTCGGCGGACACGCCCTCGTGGGCATGGGCACGGCCGGCATGACAGGACTGCCGCTCTCTGGTGGCGCTGCGGCCGGCGCCGCCATGCAGGAGTCGGATGCCCTCAACGAAGGCCTGCTGACGAACGCCCTCCTTGGCCGGAAGACGGCGATGCGGCGCCTCCTCGAGGAGCAGGAGGCGATCCAGGCCCGGTTGCGCCAACAGGACTCGGCGGCGTCCATTCTGCGCGGCCAGGGCTCGTTCACGCGCATGCGGGCCGGCACCCTTGGCGGCGCCGGTGGGCCCGTCTCCACGCCCTACACCACTTCCCGTGGCACCTTCGGCGACTTCCTGTTCGGGCCCGCAAGGGGCTCGGCTGACCTGCCGGGGTTCGGCGCCGGTACCAAGACGATGCCGACCGGCGGCGCGTCCCAGATCGAGGAGGCGACGAGAGCCCTGGCCGCCTACAAAGCCGAACTCGCCGGCATCGAGCAGCAGCTCACCGGCCTCAAGGCTTCGGGTGAGGCAGCCTTCAGGCCTGAGACCCTCGGGCTCGAGGATCGAAAGGGCCAGCTCGAAAGCATGATCTCGGAGACGCAACGAAAGCTGCAGGAGCTGAGCGGCACCACCGCCACCCCGAAGGTCGAACTCGCCGGCCTTGACAGCCTGACTACCGGCCTGGGCACGGCAAAAGGCGGCATCACCGAACTCGGTGGCATGACGGCCCACCCATCCTTCGACACCGGCTCCCTGGACGCCTTCATCGGCAAGCTCGGCACCGCACGCAGCATGATGCGGGAGCTGAAGGCGGAAGCATCCTCGATGCCTTCTCCCGGTGGGTCGAGCAGCGCCGTCCGCCGCGCCATCACGAGCCTCGACCGGTCGAAACAAACTGCCATGGCCTACAACCCTGTCAGCGCAGGGTAGCGGAAGGAGCCATTACCCATGCGAGAGCCAGCCGTCGCACTGACCTACGGCACACGGGACCTCATGCCGGTCTGGGGGCCGCTGCTGGTCAGCGTCACCATCACCGACGAGAAGGGCATCGAGTCCGACAAGCTGGTCGTGGAGCTCGACGACAAGGACGGGCAGTGTGTCTACCCGGGCGTCGGGGAGGTAGTGACGGTTGAGATCGGCTACGTCGGTGAGGCCGGCCGCGTCCGGGGTGAGTTCGAGATCGATCAGATCGACATGGAGGGCTGGCCGCAGAAGATCACCATCCATGGCACCCCGGTTTCTGCGAAAAAGGCCACGAAGGAGAACCGGACCGAGGCGCATAAGAAGGAGGACACCCCAACCGTGGGGGACTTGGCCAAGAAGATCGCCAAGCGCAACGGCTGGACCCCGAAGGTGGCATCCGAGATCGCCAAGATCCCCGTCGAGTACGAGGGACAGGCGGGTGAGACGGATGCTGCGTTCCTCACCCGCCTCGCGCGCCGCTACGGCGCGATCTTGACCGTCAAACAAGGCCGAATGGTCATGACGAAGGCCGCGGCGGGCAAGTCCGCCTCAGGCCTTACGCTTCCTGCCCTCAAGGTCGCACCGGGCGTGAACTTGGTCAGCTACCGCGCTTCCTGGAAGGGGCGGGAGAGGCATGGCAAGGCCCAAGCCCACTACTTCGACCGCAGAGACGTGAAGCGGATCGACGTGGATGCCGGGCAAGGGGAGATCACGTACCGCCTCCGGCAGCCCTTCAAGTCTCGCGACGAGGCGAAGAGGGCGGCCGAGGCCGCCGTGGCCAGCCTCGCTCGGCAGGAAGGATCGGCCACCTTTGTGATCGAGGGTGACACCGCTGTCGGTGCGGAGCAGCCCATCGACGTCAGCGGCATCCGCGGCCGCGTGGATGGGCGCTGGAACGCGACCCGGGCTGAGCACCAGGTCGAGGACGGCAAGTACCTAACTACCCTCGAATGCGAGACGCCGGGGTCCGAGAGCGGCGAAGGCGGTTCTAGCGAGGAGTAGCGGTGTTCTGCTCGATGCGCTCTAGCAGTGCGATCACGCGGGCGAAGCCGACCGTGATGGCACCGAAGAGCACCAAGCCCAGCCCCACCGGGAGAACAACCCCGACGTACCGGTCGGGCTGGTAGACGCCGGGCGAGATCTCGTAGCCGAGCAGAAGCACGCCGAGTAGCATCGCCAGCCCGCCGAACACGCGCAGCACCGTCTTCGCCATGGCTCGCTTGGTCCCACCTTTCAGCGCACGTCGATACCCTGCACGCTGATGAGAGATCGGTCGAGTAGGGCCGCAAGCGCTGAAGCTGCGGCGATGCTGGGTGGTGTCTCAGTTTGAAATTGCAACTAGGTCGGGCATTGGCGGCCCCTCCGATATGGCCAAAGTGCCCGTCACCTAATCCTTAGACATTGCGTGCTGATAGGCCCATTCGTTGTATTCATCCTCATCCATTTCATCACTGTCATCGTATATGATTTCATAGTCCTTCATCGGGGCGCCGTTCTGAAAATAATCCTCCAGTTCAACGAAGGCTTTCCCTATGGAATTAAGTTCAACTTTCAACTGATGGGTTTCGGCTTCGGTCATTCCAAATGAGTCGGTTAAAGGGTGCGTGTGATTGTATTCCAACCAAGGGAATGCCCAATTCATGTACTCATGAATTCCCCGCCTGGTGTGCCAGCGCTCTAAAACAATATCAGGCTTCGGCTTGTTTTCGTTCTTAAACCTAAACCAAGCGCCTCGCATGGAGAGGCTCTTGTGGTTCATCTCTATCACAGTTAAATACGCATCATGCGCGTCACGAACGGCGCACATCAAGGGATAATCGAGCGCTAGATGGTTGCGATCGAATGCAGTCGGATCGCCTGCTAGGCCAGCGCTGAATGCCGGCAATGCATTTTCATCTAATACATTGGATCGAGGTATACGAATATACCAATTACCCTTTTTGGATTTCTTGATAAGATGCCGCTCCACTTTCTGCCAGATGGTAAGACCGGTTTCTGGCTCGTGAAGTATGATATAAACCGGCAACTGGTGGCGCAACCAATAATCAAAATGCCAATCGCTAATATTGTGACGCACGCCATTGGAATTTTCAGACGCGAACCAGGATGGGCCCGTTTTTATTTGCAAAGCGAGAAGTTGCCCCGTGGGACGCTTTCCAGTTTTCGGCTCAACGTGAGCATCTATTCCCCAATCGTGAAGCGGCTGCTCTCTAAACAGCCAGTCGTGTCGCGAGAAGAAAATCTCACTCACACCTACGCCTATCCTGCTTGTAGTGTCTCTACCACGACCGGTCATCAGATTGCCTCAGCAAATAATTTTACTTTCCTGCTCGAAAAATCTCGAGCAATGGCTGTTTTTGCTAATACGGCCTTGCTTGCAGGGGATGGGCGCGGCAGCCTCCACCAACGCGGCGATGTCCTCCATGCCCCGAAGGCGATCGCTGATCTCCGCCGCCATCGCGGGCGTGACCCTCAGTGTCTTCTCGGCGCCGTTCAGCAGCTACATGACGCAAGCGGCTTCGTCCTACTGCCCGCCGCTCCGGCGCTTCGCTGCCGTTCTGCGCGCGATCTCGGCTCGCCGCTCCGGCGTCATAGGCGCAGCCAGCGCGGCGGCTCCCCTCCGGCCCATCTCGGCCGCAGCCTGGTTGTTCTCAAGCTTCTCCGGCCGTAGTCCTCGTGCCCTTCCCCGGTGGCGATTTGAGCCACACGGGATGGCATTGCCGATCGCGTCGGCGGGGCGCTTCTCGCTCTTGGGTCCGGTGGCCATCAGATCCGTTCCCACTGGTAGGGCGAAACTGTAGTGTTCTTGTCCATCAGCGGGGGCTGCTGTGAGCCTGCCATCCAGTCG
>NZ_JBKFBF010000230.1:0-280 GCF_053346035.1 Methylobacterium sp. A54F
CCTTGAGCGAGCCGATGTGGTCCTCGAAGATCGGCTTGATGGTGAAGCCGGCGCCGAGGTAGGCGGCGCCCTTCTTGTAGGCGTCGGGCTCGTTCCAGATGTCCATGCCCCACTCGTTCGAGGGGACGTAGAACAGCTTCGTGTCGGGGCTGTAGCCGATCGGCATCCAGTTCTTGCCGCCGAGGAAGCCCGGCACCGCGAACACGGTCTTGCCCTTCTTGCCGTCCTCGGACTTCGTCGGGTCACCGGGGCGGAACGCGTCGTCGTAGATCGGGCGGCC
>NZ_JBKFBF010000231.1:0-279 GCF_053346035.1 Methylobacterium sp. A54F
GAGGGTGTTCTTCACCCGGTGGTGCAACTCGCGGATCAGCAGCGATTGCCGCTCCGCGGCGGGGCGCCGGTCGGTGACGTCGGCCACGACGCCGGTCAGGCGGCGCGGCAGCCGGTTTGGGGCGTCGCGCTCGAAACGGCCCGCCATGTCGATGGTGCGCCAGGCCCCGTCGCTCTTGCGGCGGATGCGCCCCGTGGTGTGGGGGATGACGTCCTCGCGCAGCGCCAGCGAGATCGCCCGGCGCACCGCGTCGCGGTCGTCCGGGTGCAGGATCTCGCT
>NZ_JBKFBF010000232.1:0-278 GCF_053346035.1 Methylobacterium sp. A54F
GCAGACCACGGCGCTGCCCTGGCTCGTCGGCGCGCAGACCCTGCACGGGCTCACCTTCGCGCTCCTGCACCTCGCCTGCCTCGGCCTGATCGAGGCGGGCGTGCCGCCGGCCCTGCGGGCGACCGCGTTGACCCTCTACGGCACCGTCGCGCTCGGGCTGGCCGGCGCCGCGCTGGCCCTCGCGGCCGGGAGCCTCTACGGCGCCCTCGGGGCGGGCGCCTTCTGGGTGATGGCCGCCCTGTGCCTCGCGGCGCTCCCCCTCGCCCTCGGCCTGCGCG
>NZ_JBKFBF010000233.1:0-278 GCF_053346035.1 Methylobacterium sp. A54F
CGTGCAGGCCGCGACCCTGCGCTTCCGCCCCATCGTGATGGCCTCGCTCGCCTTCATCTTCGGCGTGGTGCCGCTCGCCATCGCGACGGGGGCCGCCTCGAAGGGCCAGCAGGCGATCGGCACCGGGGTGATGGGCGGCATGATCTCGGCGACCGTGCTCGCGGTGTTCTTCGTGCCGGTCTTCTTCGTGGTGGTGATGCGGATCTTCCGCAGGCGGGACGACCAGGCGGGGATGGAGGCGGAAGCCGAGCCCGCCGCTGCCGCGGGGCCGGAGCCGC
>NZ_JBKFBF010000234.1:0-272 GCF_053346035.1 Methylobacterium sp. A54F
GCCCAACGGCTCGCGCGACGACTTCCAGACCGGCTGGGCGGCCGGCGGCGGCATCGAGTACGCGCTGCCGACCGACTCGTTCCTGAACTTCTTCCGCTCGTCGGCGGTGACGCTGAAGGTCGAGGGCCTGTACGTGAACCTCGATCGGGGCAACCGCAACAACGGCGCCTTCGGCGTTGCGCCGAACGGCACCGTCTACACCGTGGCCAACTCGGCCGTGGTCGGCGGCACGCTGGCCCGCCGCAACGACACCGAGTTCGCCGTCGTGCGCG
>NZ_JBKFBF010000235.1:0-269 GCF_053346035.1 Methylobacterium sp. A54F
GCAGCTCCCCAAGGCTTATCGCAGCGTACCACGTCCTTCATCGCCTCTCAGCGCCAAGGCATCCACCGAATGCTCTTAAGGCACTTGATCGCTCTCGTGATCGATGTCCGCTGGCGAGGCACAGCCGGTCCGGCTGCCCTCGCCCGCGCACACGGGTCACAAAAAGACCCGTGACGCGCTCCTTTCGAAGCACGTCACAGTTGCTTGCCGAACGTGACCCTGGCGGACCAGCTCTCGCTGCCGTCACGGTCACATTCCCTCTTCACGAT
>NZ_JBKFBF010000236.1:0-266 GCF_053346035.1 Methylobacterium sp. A54F
GTGGAAGACGACCACGTCGATAGGCCGGATGTGCAAGCGCGGTGACGCGTTGAGCTGACCGGTACTAATCGCCCGATCGGCTTGATCGCTCTCGTGATCCATGTCCGCAACAGCACACACGAACACAACGAAGACCTAAGCTTGCCGAACGCCACGATTGCGCTGCGCCGGCCTGGTGGCCTGAGCGGTGTGCCCCGAACCCGATCCCATCTCGAACTCGGCCGTTAAACGCACCAGCGCCCATGGTACTGTGTCTCAAGGCACGG
>NZ_JBKFBF010000237.1:0-255 GCF_053346035.1 Methylobacterium sp. A54F
TCTACCAGCGCGCCGCCCAGGCCGAGGAGTACGCCCGCAACCTGATCACCGGGGGCGGGGGCACGATGTTCGAGGAGCTCGGCTTCTACTACGTGGGCCCGGTGGACGGCCACAACCTCGACCACCTTCTGCCGGTGCTCAAGAACGTGCGCGACTCGGAGCAGGGCCCGATCCTGCTGCACGTGGTCACCCAGAAGGGCAAGGGCTACGCGCCGGCCGAGGCCTCGGCCGACCGCTACCACGGGGTGGTGAAGT
>NZ_JBKFBF010000238.1:0-255 GCF_053346035.1 Methylobacterium sp. A54F
TCACCGCGTGCTGCTCGGCGATGCCCACGTCGAAGGTCCGCTCCGGGTGCGCCTTGGCGAACAGGTCGATGCCCGTGCCCCCCGGCATCGCCGCGGTGATCGCCACCACCTTCTCGTCCGCGTCCGCCGCTTTGATCAGGCTCTCGCCGAACACCCGGGTGTAGGCCGGCGCGTTCGGCTTGGCCTTGGCCTGCACCCCCGAGACCACGTCGAACTTCACCACCCCGTGGTAGCGGTCGGCCGAGGCCTCGGCCG
>NZ_JBKFBF010000239.1:0-255 GCF_053346035.1 Methylobacterium sp. A54F
GGCCGCCGCCCTGGCGCAGGGTGCGGATGCGGTCGCGGCGGCCTGTGAGGATCTTGTGGGGGTAGCACTGGTGTCCGACGTCCCAGACGATGCGGTCGTCGGGGGTGT
Organism: Methylobacterium sp. A54F; assembly: GCF_053346035.1. NCBI lineage: Bacteria > Pseudomonadati > Pseudomonadota > Alphaproteobacteria > Hyphomicrobiales > Methylobacteriaceae > Methylobacterium > Methylobacterium sp. A54F. The sequence goes on from NZ_JBKFBF010000239.1 coordinate 109, forward strand.
CGAAGACGTGGTGGAGGGCCACGGTGAGCTCGACCACGCCGAGGCCGGAGCCGAGGTGTCCGCCGGTGACCGAGACGGCGTCGATCATCTCGGCGCGCACCGCGTCCGCCACCGCCTGCAGCTCGCCCTCGCCCAGGCGGCGAAGGT
>NZ_JBKFBF010000024.1:0-28832 GCF_053346035.1 Methylobacterium sp. A54F
CGCGCTGGACGCGGGCCGGGTCCGGGTGCGGACGCTGACGCTGCCGGACGCCTACCAGGACCACGACAGCCCGGACCGGATGTACGCCGAGGCCGGCCTCGACGCCGCCGGCATCCTCAAGGCCGTCACCGATGCGCTGCCGGTTCAGGAGGTGCGGGGCGACAACGTCGTCAGCGTCAACCGGCGTCCCCGCAGGGGCTAGCTCCCCTCCCCCAGCATGGCGAGGCGCTGACGGTCCAGTTCCTCGCTGTAGCGCTTCAGGGTGTGGCTCTCCGTGAGGAGGCCGATCACCGTCCGGGACCCGCCCTCGCACACGGCGAGCGCCTCGCTCTCCGCGCGATCGAAGGCCGCGGCCGCTTCCTTGGCGTTCATCTCGGGCGTGAGGAACGTGTCCGGGTAGCGCAGCACGTCGGCCAGGCGCGGCTCCTCGTGCCCCGCCTCGCGGGCCGCCGCGTGGGCCTCCGGCACGAGTATGATGCCGGCGTAGCGCCCCTCCCCGTCCACCACCACGACCCGCGAGGGCGACCCCAGGGGGTGCGCGCGCAGGAAGCCCGGCAGAGGCGTGTCCAGGGGAACCGGGCGGACGTCCCGGCGCATCAGGCGTCCCACCGTGAGCGTGCGGATCCATCCGACGTCGTGGGCACTGCGGATGCTCTCGCCGCGCAGGTGGAAGCGCCAGGTCGCGAAGGAATAGCCGAAGGTCTTCCGGACCGTGAGCGACGAGGCGATGACGGCCACGAGCACCAGGATCGTGACCGGAAAGCTTCCCGTCGCCTCGAGCGCCAGGAAGGTCATGGTCAGCGGGCCGCCGATGACCGCCACCGCGAAGGCGCTCATGCCAATCACCCCGTAGGCGAGCGGCGTCAGCCCGAAGGCGTCGAGCCCCGGCACCAGCATCGGGCCCACGGTTGCGAAGAGCTTGCCCGCGATGGCGCCGAGGAACAGCGAGGCGAAGAACAGGCCGCCCCGGAAGCCCGAGCCGATCGAGATCGCTGACGCGGTCGCCTTGGCGGCGAACAGCACGGCGAGCGCCATGGCACCCTCCGGCATGCCGGCCTGGGTGAAGTGGAGGTGCAGCGCCCCGTGCCCGCTGGACAACACCTGCGGCGCCGTGGCGACGGCGAGAGCACCGACGCAGAGGCCGCCGAGGGCCGGGCCGACCGCCCGCGGCAGGCCGGTGGCGCGGAAGCCCTGCTCGACCAGCGTGACGCCGCGCATGACGACGATGGCGAGCCCCGCACAGAGGAGCCCGAGGGCGAGGCTCGGCAGGGTGTCGGCGCTCGTGATGGTCGAGGTGGTGATGGCCTTGAGGCCCTCGACCTCCACGAGCGGCGCGGCGCCGATGAGCGCGTGGGCGACGAGGCTGCCGCAGAGGGCGGCCACCACCACCGGCGTCAGGGTGGCGATCGAGTAGGTGCCGATGATCAGCTCGAAGGCGTAGAAGGCACCCGTCAGGGGCGCCTCGAAGGCCGCCGCGATGGCCGCCGCCGAGCCGCAGCCGACCAGCGTGCGCAGGTCCCCCCGCCTGAGTTCGAACGCGAGGCCGAGGCGGGACGCGATGCCGGCGCTGAGCTGCGTGTAGCCGGCCTCCAGCCCCACTGAGGCGCCGCCGCCGTTCGAGATCACGTTCTGCACGGCGACGTAGAGAGAATCCCGCAGCGACATGCGGCCGCCATGGAGGGCGTTCGCCTCGATCGGGTCGATCACGGGGCGCTTGCGCGGGCCGCGCACCCGCCCGGCCGCGAAGATCAGGAGGCCGAGCAGCAAGCCCCCGATCGTCGGCCCGGCGAGGAGCGTCAGCGGCGGCAGATCCGCTGTGGCGCTGAGACGGGCGCCGTGCGGCAGGCCGTAGAGGACTTCCCGCAGCGCCTGCGTGGCGGCGCTCATGCCAGCGACGCCGAGGCCCGCGATGCAGCCCGTCACCGCCGCGAGGAGGACGAGGCCGACCTCGTTGCCGCGCACCAGGACCCGCAGGGCACCGGGCGCCTGAAAGAGGCTGCGACCCTGGAGGAAGCGGCGCCTGCGCGCCGGCCGGGCCGCGCCGTCGCGCGTGGCCCGCTGCGGGCTGGCGCTCATCGGATCGGAGGCGTCGGGATGGAATGAACGGGATGCGGCACGCCTCAATCCTTACGAGCGCAGGGGCAGGTGCGTCCACAGGCGGGCGATCCCGCGCAGAGGACGCTTGAAATGACGCCCCGCCCGGGATACATCGCCCCCGCGTGCCGCCGTAGCTCAGTTGGTTAGAGCACTAGATTGTGGATCTAGGGGTCCCCCGTTCGAGCCGGGGCGGTGGTACCATCGAATTCTCTGTGCATCGCGAAGGGGTTGGCGGGAGCGCCGACCCCTTTTTCGTTCCCTCGCCGCGGGGTCGCTCGAACGCGGGCGAGCTGACCGAAACGCAATCGCTCAGCTTGCGAAGACACATCCTTGCTGTCGCGGGGCCAAGAAAAACGACGCGATGATTTATGAACTTCCGGTGCGGCGGCAGGTTATCAACCTCACAACGCCAACGATGAGGAAACAACCCATGCCGATGAAATCTGCTCTGACGGCTGCCGCTCTCTCCCTTGCTCTGTCGGGAGCCGCCTGGGCGCAGGGCGCCCCCGGCGGTAACGGCTCAGGCGGCAATGTCGCGGGCGGCTCGACCACGAGTTCGTCGGCGGCCGACACGCAGTCGCGCGGGGCGACGACCGGTTCGACCGTGACGACGCAGCCCTCAGGTGCTGGCGCGGTCGGCACGCGCAACGATGGATCCATGGGCGCGGGTCACGGCGCAGCCGGGCATGGTGCCACGGGCGCGGGTGGGGCTGCCGGCGCCCGCTGAGGGCGACGCAGCGCATCGAGAACGCGAGGGGCCGGGGCAACCCGGCCCTTCTGCCGTTCGATGTGACGGACCGAGACTGAGTCAGTGGCTCCGCGGCACGAGCACGACCGTGAGCGAGCGCACGCCTTGCGCGCCGTGGATCAGCACGCCCTCGATGTCCGCGGTCGCAGAGGGGCCGGTGTGGAGCACCGCGTAGGCGGCCCGTCCGAACTCCGGGCGCCGATAGGCGGCCTGGACGTTTACCACGATGTCCGCGACGTCCAGCAGGACGATCAGGTGCTGGGCGAGGTAGGCCACCGAGTTCACCCGCAGCTCGTCCTGCGTGAACAGCACCGAGCCCGTCTCGGCGATCCCGAACACCGCGCGCACCACCGCCACGTCGACGTCGGCGAGATCGCGCGGGTTCGCGACCGCGGCGAGGTCACGGTTGCCGGTGACCTCAGGGACCGCCGAGGCGACGACTGGGGCGCCGGCGAGGCGCTCGCGCACGGGCCCGAGGGGATCGCTGCCCGGTGGCGCGACCACGAGGTGGCCACCCATGCGCTTCAGGCGCTCGCCGAACTCGGCCACGTGGTCGTCGCCCACCAGCGGCGCGAAGTCGGGAACGGTCGGCAGCGGGAAAGTGCCGGCCGGGCGGTTCCGCCGGATGGTGTCGAGGATGGCCTCGCGGGCACTCACTTCGCGCTCTCCCGGCTCATGCGATTGCGCTTGTACCAGGCGTGGAAGGTCTCGCGGGGCGCCTCGGGCATCTCGCGCGCCTTACCCCAGGTGTTGAGCGGGTTGTAGACGGCGAAGCGCGGCAGGTGCTTCAGGGCAGAGTCGGCCGCGCCGATCGCGGCCCGGTAGGCGGCGGGGCGGCTCAGGACCTGCCCGGCGGCCTTCATCATGCCCTTCTTGATCAGCGGGATCTCGTGCTCCTCGGCCAGGACCTTGCGCCAGGCGAAGATCTGCTCGTGGATGTTGATCTTCACCGGGCAGACGTTGGTGCAGGAGCCGTTCATGGTCGAGGAGAACGGCAGGGTCGAGTATTTGCGCTTGTTGAAGGTCGGGTCGATGATGAGCCCGATCGGCCCCGAATAGGTCGCCCCGTAGGAGAGCCCGCCCGAGCGCCTGTAGACCGGGCAGGTGTTCATGCAGGCGCCGCAGCGGATGCACTTGAGGGAGGTCCAGAACTCCTCCATCCCGAGCCGCTCCGAGCGGCCGTTGTCGACCAGCACCATGTGCATCTCGGTCCCCGCCCGGGGCTTGCGAAAGTGCGACGTGTACTGGGTGATCGGGGAGCCGAGCGCCGAGCGCGACAGCAGGCGCAGGAACACCCCGAGGTGCTCGACCCGGGGGATCACCTTCTCGATCCCGATCGAGTGGATCTGCAGGGGCGGCACGTTGCCGGAGAGGTCGGCGTTGCCCTCGTTGGTGCAGGTCACCACGGTACCGGTCTCGGCCACCGCGAAGTTGCAGCCGGTGAGGCCCGCATCGGCGTTGAGGATGTAGGGCCGGGTCGTCTCGCGCTGGCTTTCCGCGAGGTAGTGGGCGTCGTCGTTCTCGGGGTCGGTCCCGAGGGTGCGGGCGAAGACCTCGGCGACGTCGAGGCGCGTCTTGTGGACGGCCGGTGCCACGACGTGGCTCGGCTCCTCCCCGTCGAGCTGCTGGATGCGCTCGCCGAGGTCGGTCTCGATCACCTCGATGCCGTTGGCGTCCATGAAGTGGCGGAAGCCGCACTCCTCGGTAAGCATGGATTTCGACTTCACCAGCGTCCGCGCGCCGTGGTCGCGCAGGATGCCGAGGACGATTCGGTTGTGGTCGGCGCCGTCCTTCGCCCAGTGGACGTGGACGCCGTTCGCCCGCGCGTTCGCCTCGAACGTCTCAAGATACTCGTCGAGGTTCGCCAGCGTGTGCGCCTTGATCTGCGAGGCGAGCTCGCGCAGTTCCTCCCACTCGGGAATACCGTGGGCGCTGGTATCGCGCTTGCGGCGCAGGTCCCACAGGCGCTCGTCATGGGCCTTCTGGTGAAGGGGCGCGGCGAGGAACCGCTCGGCCGCCTCTCCCTGGTCGATCGGGCGGTTGCCGCGGATCACGGCGCCCCTCGGCTGCGGCTCACGGGCGAGGGCAGCCTTCGGCTCGGCACTGATCGGCCGGCGCGCGCCCTCCGCGTGCTGCAGGCGCGTGCCGTCCTGGCCGCGCTCGCTCTCGTCGGCGGTCCGGGCGACCTCCGGGTTGAGCAGGCGCTCGCGGGGCGGTTCCGGGTTGAGTTCGGATGCGCTCATGCGGCGGCTCCGTTGAGGACCTGGGCGATGTGGATGAACCTGAGCGGCAGGCCGAGGCGCTCCGCGCAGCCCTTCTGATGCATCATGCACGAGGAATCGGCCGAGACCACGTAGTCGGCGCCCGCGCGGGCGTGGTCCGTCACCTTGTCGTAACCCATCTTGGCCGAGACCGCGGGCTCGAACACCGAGAAGGTGCCGCCGAAGCCGCAGCACTCGTCGGGCCGCGCCATCTCCACGAACTCGACGCCCCGGACCTTCGACAGGAGATCGCGCGGCTTCGAGAAGTAGGGCAGGTTCAGCTCGCTCGGGCGGGCGTGCCCGATCCCGCGCAGCGCGTTGCAGTTGCTGTGGTAGCTGACCCTGTGGGGGAACTCGGCCCACGGGAAGGCATCGACCTTCAGGACGTCGTGCAGGAATTCGACGAGCTCGTAGGTGCTCTCGCGGACCTTCCGGACCTCGTCGGTCTGCGGGATCGCCGTCAGGTGCTTGCGCACCTGCTGCACGCAGCTCCCCGACGGCGCCACGACGTAGTCGAAACCCGTGAAATTCTTGACGAACAGCGCCTCGGTGGCGGCAGCCTCAGCGTGGCAGCCAGTGTTGGTCATCGGCTGGCCGCAGCAGGTCTGGTCGAACGGGTACGCGACGTCGAGGCCGAAGCGCTCCAGCAGCTCCAGGGTCGCCACGCCGACCTCCGGCTCGAAAGCGTCGACGTAGCACGGCACGAACAGTCCGACGCGCATGGCAGCACCCGCCCTAGCCCGCGCCGGCAGCGTGGCGCGGTGCCCGGCCGCTCCGGCGCCCAGGCTGGAATGACTCGAAGGTTGAGCGGCCGGTCTAGCGGATCAGGTTCGACTTGGCGAGGTCGAGCACCGCGTCACCGCGTCCGCTCATGACCGCCCGCAGCACGTAGAGGCTGAAGCCCTTCACCTGCTGGCCGTCGATCTTCGGCGGGATCGAGAGCTCCTGCCGGTTCACCACCACGTCGAGGAGCGCGGGACCGTCATGGGCCAGGACTTCCCGCGCTGCCGCCTCCAGTTCGCCCGGGTCCTCGACGCGCCGCGCGAACAGGCCGGCCGCCTGCGCCACGGCGGCAAAGTCCGGGTTCTCCAGGGCGACGCCCGTCTCGAGATAGCCCGCGGCCTTCATCTCCATCTCGACGAAGCCGAGGGAGCCGTTGTTGAACACCACGACCTTCACGGGCAGCCCCTCCTGGCGCAGGGTCAGGAGGTCGCCCATCAGCATGGCGAAGCCGCCGTCGCCGGAGAGCGAGATCACCTGGCGCCCCGTGTCGACTGCCTGCGCGCCGAGGCCCTGCGCCATGGCGTTCGCCATGGAGCCGTGGACCCAGGACCCGATCAGGCGACGGCGCCCGTTCATCTTCAGGTAGCGGGCGGCCCAGATCGTTGGGGTCCCGACATCGGCCGTGAACACGGCGTCGTCCGCCGCGACATCGCTGATGACGCGCGCGAGGTACTGGGGGTGGATGGGCTTGCGCCCCGGCTTGCCCGTCGCGAGCTCGTCCAGCCCCTCGCGCGCCTTGACGTAGTGCTTCAGCGCGGCGTCGAGGTGGGTGCGATCGCTCTTCGGCGTCAGCTTCGGGAGCAGTGCGCGGATCGTCTCGCCGACATCGCCGACGAGGCCGAGGTCGAGGCGGCAGCGGCGCCCGAGCTGCCCCGGCCGGAGGTCGATCTGCGCGACCTTGGCGTCGGCCGGGTAGAACTGCTTGTAGGGGAAGTCGGTGCCAAGCATCAGAAGCGTCTCGCAGGCGTGCATCGCCGCGTAGCCCGAGGAAAAGCCGATCAGCCCCGTCATGCCGACGTCGTAGGGGTTGTCGTGCTCGACATGCTCCTTGCCGCCGAGCGCGTGCACGATCGGGCTCTTCAGGGCCTCGGCGAGGCGCAGCAGGTCGGCATGCGCCCCGGCGCAGCCGCGCCCGCAGAGCAGGGTGATGCGCGATGAGCCGTTGAGCAGGCCCGCCAGGGCATCGAGCTCCGCGTCGGCCGGGCGCACCAGGGGCGGCTGCGGCACGAGGCCGGGGTTCGGCGCGATGGCGCGCTGTGGCGCCTCCTTCACGGCGACGTCGCCGGGGATCACCACGACCGCGACGCCCCGCTGGCCGATCGCCGCCCGCACGGCGTTCTCGAGGACGTAGGGCAGCTGCGAGGGGTCCGAGACCTGCTCGCAGTAATGGCTGCAGTCGCGGAACAGGTGCTTCGGATCCGTCTCCTGAAAGAAGCCGGATCCGATCTCCGGCGACGGGATGTGGGCGGCGATGGCCAGCACCGGCGTGCGCGTGCGGTGGCAATCGTAGAGGCCGTTGATCAGGTGGACGTGACCCGGGCCGCAGGACCCCGCGCAGACGGCGAGCGACCCGGTGATCTGGCTCTCGGCCCCGGCCGCGAAGGCGCCGGCCTCCTCGTGGCGGACATGGACCCAGTCGATCACGCCGCGCGAGCGGATCGCCTCCGTGATCGCGTTGAGGCTGTCGCCGACGACGCCGTAGATGCGCCGGACACCGACCTGCTGCAGGGTTTCGACGACGAGGTCCGCGACGTTGTGTGTGGCCATGGTTGGTCTCCGTGCCCATCGGCCGAACACGAACCGGTCCGTCCGGTTCCGGTGCGGGCGCGGAAACCGCTCGGTGGCCGCCGGAAGCGACCGCTCGCCCTCAATCGCGGATGTCGTCCGCCCGCCCGGCCACCACGGCGAACAGGTCGGACAGGGCCGCGAGGCTCGCGGCCTGCAGCTGTCCGGCGGGCACGACGCTGCCGTCCGGCCCGGGCAGGTCGCGTGTCGCGGTGGCCGCCGCCACGACGGTCGGCCGCAGACCGTGGTTGAAGGCGGCTCGGGCGGTTGAGTTCACGCACATGTGGGTCATGAAGCCTGCGAGGATCACGTCCTTGACGCCCGCACGGTCCAGCCGCTCCGCGAGGTCCGTCCCCACGAAGGAGCTCGGATAGGCCTTCGTGATCACGGGCTCGCTCCCCTCGGGCGCGACCTCATCGCTGATCTGGCCGACCGGCGCGGCGATGTCGTAGGGCGACCCCGCCCCGGCATCGTGGCGGACGTGGAAGACCGGGATGCTCGCGGCGCGGGCCCGCAGGAGGAGGCTTCGCGCCTCTACGATGGCCGCCTCGACGCCGGAGAGGCGCATCACGCCCTCGCGGTAGGTGTTCTGCAGGTCGATCATCACGAGGGCGGAGCCGGACAGGCGCGCCGGCTCCGGGCTGAGCCCCGAGAGCCCGCGCAGCGTCTTGAGTTCGGTCATGTTCGGGCGTCCTCCGCGGCGGTCGATCCGCCTTGCGCGCGAGGGGACGCGCTCGGGCGCCCGGGGTCAATACGACTCTCGCCGGGCCCGAACTGTTGGGGGTGCCCCATCCGCGCTGGCGACCCCGGTAGGGCTCGAACCTACGACCTGCCGCTTAGAAGGCGGCTGCTCTATCCAGCTGAGCTACGGAGTCTCGCGCGCCGCCCTCCTCTAGCAAGGCACCGCCGATGAGTCACCCGAGGGCGCGGTGCCCGGATGCGGTGTCAGGCGTCCTTCTTCTTGCGGGCCGGCGCGCGCCGCTTCTTCGGCCCCGCCTCGGCCGCCTCGCCCGCCGGATCCTCCGCCTTGCCCTGCACCACGGGCTCTTCGGCGACGGACTTGGCGGCGCTCTTGCGGCGCTGTTGGCCGAGGCCGAGGGCGCGGGCGAGCTCGGAGCGCTGCTCCGAATAGCTCTGCGAGGTCATCGGATAGTCGGGCGCGAGGCCCCACTTCGCGCGGTACTGCTCCGGCGTGAGGCCGCGCAGGGTCAGGTGGCGGCGAAGCGTCTTGTACTGCTTCCCGTCCTCGAAGCTGATGAGGTAGTCGGCCGTGACCGACCGGCGGATCTCCTGCGCGGTCGCCTTGGCGGGGCCGGCCTCGGACGCGGCGTTGGCGCTTGCCGAGACGCCGCAAATCGCCTCGTGCACATCGCTCAGGAGCTTCGGCAACTCCGCGCTCTGAACATGATTGTTGCTCACATAGGCTGAGACGATATCGGCCGTCAGGGTGATGAACCGGCCCTTGCCGCTGTCGGTTTCACTCATGTTCTACATGCCATGGTTCGATAGGTTTGATGATCTTCTGAACCGTAAGCTCAAATCTTTCGACCGGCAAGATGTAAGGTGCGTCGAAGCCAACTTCGTTGCGGGATAAATGAGTGCCCGCTGTCGATATGGGCCCTGCGAGTCAGCAATATCATGCGTTTCGACCGAAACTCGGGCGCATTTCGGAGGATTGGGCGCGAATCGCTCGTGAGAATGATCGCAAAAGCGGGAATGTGCACAATGCACTTGCTGCTGAGCGAGAAGCGTTCAAAAGGCCGAACGACCCCGACGCGACCCGACAGGTCCTGCCACGGCGCCGCTTCGCAGCCGATGGAGTGCCCGTCGCGCGTGCCCGGACCGAGCGCGGGGCGGACAGGCGTGCGCGATCCCGCGCCGTCAGGCGCAGATCGGGAGAGCATCGCAGAGAGGGCGTCGTGGGCCGGGGGCCGACGCGCCCCGGGCCGATCAGAGGCCGAGGTCAGACAGGCCCGGATGGTCGGCCGGGCGCGGGCCCTGCGGCCAGCGGAACTTTCGGTCCGCCTCCGCGATGGCGACGTCGTTGATGCTCGCCTCCCGCCGCCGCATCAGGCCGGTCTCCGTGAACTCCCACTGCTCGTTGCCGTGGGAGCGGAACCACTGGCCTGCCGCGTCGTGCCACTCGTAGGCGAAGCGCGCCGCGATCCGGTTCTCGTGGAAGGCCCAGACCTCCTTGATCAGGCGGTAGTCCAGCTCGCGCGCCCATTTGCGCGTCAGGAACGCCACGATCGCGGGCCGCCCGCTCAGGAATTCCGAGCGGTTCCGCCACCAGCTGTCGGCCGTGTAGGCGAGGGAGACCCGCTCCGGGTCCCGGGTGTTCCAGGCATCCTCCGCGCCCCGCGCCTTGCGGGCGGCACTCTCCGCGGTGAAGGGCGGTAGCGGCGGGCGGGTCTCGGGGGCGTCCGACATCGTGGCAGGGCTCCGGTACAGGGCTTCGTAGCCGATGGGTGCGTGCGGGAGACTGGCCCGGCCGCCTCAGGCGAGACCGAGCATCAGCTCGATGTTCTGCACGGCGGCGCCCGACGCGCCCTTGCCGAGGTTGTCCAGCCGGGCGACCAGGAGGGCCTGCCGGTGTTCGTCCGAGCCGAACACGCGCAACTCCAGGCGGTCGGTGTCGTTCAGCGCCTCCGGCTCGATCCGCTCGCGGTGCTCGCCCGTGGTCGCCCCCGATACGACCCCGACCAGGGGCTGATCGGCGTACCAGTCCTGCAGGGCGCCCTCGAGATCGCCAGCACCGGGGCGGCCCGGCAGGGCATCGAGATGCAGGGGGATGCTGACCAGCATGCCCTGGCGGAAGTTCCCCACGGAGGGGATGAAGATCGGCCGCCGGGTCAGGCCGGCATAGGCCTGCGTCTCTGCGATGTGCTTGTGGGCAAAGCCGAGCCCGTAGATCTCGAAGGCGGGGCCCGTGCCCGCCTCGTAGCTCTCGATCATCGTGCGCCCGCCCCCGCTGTAGCCGCTCACCGCGTTGATGCTGATGGGGAAATCGGCGGGGATCAGGCCGCCCTCCACCAGGGGGCGCAGCAGCGCGATCCCGCCGGTCGGGTAGCAGCCCGGGTTGGCGACGCGCCGCGCGGCCCGGATCGCGCCGGCCTGCTCTCGGGTGAGCTCGGGAAAGCCGTAGGTCCAGCCCGGGGCGACCCGGTGGGCGGTGCTGGCATCGAGGATCCTGGGGCCGCCGCCCGGCAGCGCGTCGGCGAGCGCCACCGTCTCCCGCGCGGCGGCATCCGGCAGGCAGAGGACGACGAGATCGACCTCGGCGAGGAGGCGCCGCTTGGCCTCCGGATCCTTGCGGTTCTCGTGCGGGATCGAGCGCAGCGCGACGCGGCCCTCGCGCTCCAGGCGCTCCCGGATGCCGAGGCCGGTGGTGCCGACCTCGCCGTCGATGAAGACCGTGGGCCGGCCGGAGGCGCCGTTCGCTTCGCTCATCGCGCACACATCCCTCAGGGCGTCGACGCGGCGCGATGGTGCGCCGCCGCGGACACGCCGCGAGGTGGCCGCCCGAGCGCGCGAAGTCAATGCCCGGAGACGGCCGGGCGCGGCACGCCGGGCCCGGATCTGTCCACAGGTGACGGTTCGCCGCCGGAACTCCTGCGAGAGGGTTCTGTTGACCGGCAAATCCATTAGCGGAGTTCAGATCATGACGGAGACGGCCAAGAAGACCGATCCCAAGCTCTGGGAGAAGGTGAAGGGCAAGGTCACGAAGTCATCGAAGGGCGGCAAGCCCGGGCAATGGTCGGCCCGGAAGGCTCAGATGGCGACGCAGGAGTACAAGAAGGAGGGTGGGGGTTACGCCGGCCAGAAGCCGGACGACAACCACCTCAAGCAGTGGACCGCCGAGGAGTGGGGCACGAAGTCGGGCAAGGAGAGCGGCAAGACCGGCGAGCGCTACCTGCCCAAGAAGGCGCGGGACGCGGTCTCGGACAAGGAGTACGCCCGCTCCACCGACAAGAAGCGCGCGGACACCGCCAAGGGCAAGCAATTCTCGCAGCAGCCGAAGGACGTAGCCAAGAAAGCCGCGGCGGCCCGCAAATCGTCCTCGGGCAAATCCTCCGGCAAAGCGGCCTCCGGCGCGACGAAGGCCGACCTGATGAAGAAGGCGCAGAAGGCGGGCATCAAGGGCCGCTCGAAGATGTCGAAGGGCGAATTGGAACGCGCGCTCCACGCCTGATCGGACGGGCCCGCCGGGGCGACGCGTCCCGGCCGCATCGTAAAACGAAACAGGGCGGGCCCATGCGGGCCCGCCCTGTTTCGTCTTGGCAGGTGCCGGAGGCTCAGCGCTTCGAGAACTGGAAGCTGCGGCGAGCCTTCTTGCGGCCGTACTTCTTGCGCTCGACGACGCGGGCGTCGCGGGTCAGGAAGCCTTCGCGCTTCAGGGGCGCGCGCAGCTCGGGCTCGTAATAGGTCAGGGCCTTGGACAGCCCGTGGCGCACGGCGCCGGCCTGGCCCGAGAGGCCGCCGCCCGCCACCGTCACGACGATGTCGTACTGGTCGACGCGGTTGGCGATCTGCAGAGGCTGGCGCAGGATCATGCGCAGCACCGGACGGGCGAAGTAGGTCTCGACCGGGCGCTGGTTGATGGTGATCGTGCCGTTGCCGGGCTTGATCCAGACGCGGGCGACCGCGTCCTTGCGCTTGCCGGTGGCGTAGGCCCGGCCCTGCGCATCGAGCTTCTGCACGTGCACGGGGGCCTCGTTCGCGGTGTCGGAGGCGCCGGCATTCGACCGGTTGAGGTCGGCGAGGGACTGAAGGGTCGCCATGATCAAGCGCTCACGTTCTTGCGGTTGAGGGCGCCGACGTCGAACGTCTGCGGCTGCTGGGCCTCGTGCGGGTGGGCGGTGCCCTTGTAGACCCTGAGGTTGCCCATGATCTGGCGGAAGAGCGGCCCGCGGGGGAGCATGCGCTCCACGGCCTTCTCCACGACACGCTCGGGGAAACGGCCCTCGAGGATGTACTTGGCCGAGCGCTCCTTGATGCCGCCCGGGTAGCCGGTGTGGTGATAGTAGTTCTTCTGGACGTACTTGCGCCCGGTGAACTTCACCTTCTCGGCGTTGATGACGATGACGTTGTCGCCGCAATCGACGTGGGGCGTGTACGCGGCCTTGTGCTTGCCGCGCAGGCGCATCGCGACGATCGAGGCGAGACGGCCGACGACCAGGCCCTCCGCATCGATCACGATCCACTTCTTGTCGACGTCGGCGGGCTTCAGCGAAGTGGTCTTCATGGCCAAGTCCCGTGGCGTGCGTGGGGTGCTCGAAAAACGAGGCGCCGCCGCGTCCGGGGACGCAGCGGCGATGGCGGCTCTCTAGGCGAGGCGGCCGACGACGTCAAGCGCGAAGACGTCGCCTCGCAGGCGAAAACCTGAGATTTTCGAAGAACTTCATCTGCGCGGTACCGGGATACCGCAAAGCAGGGAACCGCCCTACAGCCGGTAATGCCCGGTGCGGCGCGACAGGTTGACGTTGTAGTACGGGTCCGCGCGCAGCTCCGGCCCCCAGCGCTCCAGCATCACGCGCACCTCGGCGGCAAAGCGCGCCCGCTTCTCCGGCGTGTCCTCCGCGCCGCGGCTCTTCGATTCATGGTGGACGAGGCGCGCATGCGGCGTCCAGACAATGCGGTATCCGGCCCGTCGCACTCGCAGGCAGAGGTCGATGTCGTTGAAGGCCACCGCCAGGGCCTCGGCATCGAACCCGCCGACCGCGCGGAAGACCTCCGCCCGCATGGCGAGGCAGGCGGCCGTGACGGCGGACGTCTCCTGGGTCAGCTGCATCCGGGCGAAGTAGCCGGGCGCCTCGCCGGGCAGGCCGAGGTGGCTGTGCCCGGCCACGCCGCCGATGCCGAGGATCACGCCGCCGTGCTGGAGGCTGCCGTCCGGGTAGAGCAACTTGGCGCCGACCGCACCGACGTCCGGCTCGCAGGCGATCGCGACCATCTCGGCGAGCCACCCGGGTTCGGTGACCTCGATGTCGTTGTTGAGGAACAGGAGGACGGGCCCGCTCGCGACCGCCGCGCCCCGGTTCGACAGGTCGGAGAAGTTGAAGGGGCCGGGCGCCGCCACCACCCGAAGCCGCGACTCTCGGGCAAGGTCCGCGAAGAGTGCCGCGGTCGCCGCCTCGCGGCTGTCGTTGTCCACGACGACGATCTCGATGTCCGGGTAGTCGGTCGACCGCAGCAGCCCGTGCAGGGTGACCCGGAGGAGGTCGGCACGGTCGCGGGTCGGGATGACGACGGAGACGCGGGGGGCCGGCCGCGGCAGGGGGCGGATCAGCCGGTTGAAGCCGAGGGGGCCGCGCTCGGCCCGGGCATCCGTGCCGGCGACGACCTCGGCGAGTGCCGCGAGGCGCGCGGCTTCCGCCCGCGCGAGGGCCCGGTCCGAGAAGGTGCCGGAGCCGGGGGCCGCGCGCCAGTGATAGAGCACCTTCGGGATATGGCGGATGCGGGCACGGTCGAGCCCCCTGGTCAGGCGCAGCAGCAGGTCGTGGTCCTGGCTGCCCTCGAAGCCCGGCCGCAGCCCACCGAGGGCGCGCAGGGCCTCGGTGCGGACGACCGTGAGATGGTTGATGTAGTTCTGCCCGTACAGAAGCTCCCGGTCGAAGCCCGACTTGAAGTGCGGCTCGAACCTGTGGCCGGCCGCGTCGATCTTGTCCTCGTCGGTGTAGATCAGGACGAGGTCGGGCTCGGCCCGGATCGCCCGGGCCACCTCGAAGAGCGCTCCCTCCGCCAGCACGTCGTCGTGGTCGAGGAAGGCCGCGAAGCTGCCCGTCGCCAGCGCGAAGGCGTCGTTGCTGGCGCGGGCGATGTGCCCGTTCTCGGCCCGCCGCTGCAGCCGGATCCGCGGCTCCTCGGCGGCATGGCGCCGGAGGAGCGCCGGGATGCGCGGATCCGTCGAGGCGTCGTCGACGACGCACAGCTCCCAGTGCGGGTAGAGCTGGGCCCGCACCGAGGCCAGGGTGGCCTCCAGGACCCGGGGATCGGGGTCGTGGACCGGCATCAGCACAGAGATGCGGGGGGGATCAGCCCAGGCGGCGGCCGCGGCGCGCATGCGACCGCGGTCCGCGTCGCTCAAGGTGTCGTGGCGCCGGATCCAGGCCTGGTAGCCGGTCCGGGCCCGGTGCCGGAGGGCCCGGTCGAGCAGGGTCTGCGCCCGCAGGCGCTTGCCGAGGATCCGCCAGCCGAGCGCACGACCCGCGAGGCGCGGCGCGCGCAAGAGGCCCAGCAGGAGCAGGGCGACGCGGCTGCGCCGGCGGATCACGAGGCGCTCCGGGGCCGCATCGGCGCTCAGGCGTGCGAGGTGCAGGCTGCGAACGTGCCGCGGAAGGCGCCCCGTCCACGCGAAGGCGCCGCCACCGCGCGCCACCTCCTCCAGAAGCGATCGCGCCGGGGCGGTGTCCGGCGCGCCCGAGACGAGGCTCATTAGGACGCCCGCCGCGGCGCCGCTGCCGGGCTCGCGCAGGGTGATGGTGATCCAGCGCCCGTCGAGCCCGAGGCCCGCAATTTCGAGGCGCCAGCCTTCCGGCACCGCCGCGACCGCGAGGGGGCGCCGCCCGCCCGCCCATCCGACGAGGCTCGCCGCGAGCCCGCTCGCGCCGGGCGGGCTCACGGGACCTGCTCCGTCAACGGTCCGGATCCGTGCTGTCCCAGCTCTTCGAGATCGAGGCGAGGACCGCGTCCGACATGGCGACGTCGAAGACCAGCATCTCCTCGACGCCCTTCACGCCGCGCAGCCGCTCCGCGAGCGCCTGGACCTCCGCCGGGATCGGCGGCGGCTGGGGCACCTCCGCCTCGATGCCGAGCTGGTCGAGGAGGGTCGCCACGAAGGCCTGGAAATAGGTGCGGTGGCCGACGATCCCGACACGCGACAGGATCTCGATGGCCACGATCGAGTTGCCCGGCTGCAGCCGGTCGTCGGGCAGCCGCGTCCCGAGCTGGCGGGTGAGCGGGTTGTAGAGCAGGTGGTAGGCCGGCTCCGGAAGCATGCGGAACAGGCGCCGGAGGCTCCTCGGATCGGCGAAATCGTAGTCCGCCACGAAGCGGGCGGCCTCCGCCAGGGCTCCGAGGCGCCAGGACTGGTCGGGGTTCTGCGCCATGTCCGCCCGCGCCCGCAGCCAGGCGAGACGGGTCGCCATCTCGATGTAGGGGTCGTGGATCAGGATGGTGGTGAGCACGAACTCGGGTGCGAGCATGCCTTCGTAGCGCGGGATCACCAGGGCGCCGGAGATGAAGCTCGAGGTGACCGTCGGGTTGCCGAGGACGCAGCGCATCACTTCCTCGTTCAGCCGCGACACCCCGAAGTAGTTCTGCTGGAAGAACGGGTACAGGAGCCCCTGGATCGTGTCCTCAGGCTGGATGCTCGTGTTGATCAGGCACAGCCGGCTCTGCAGCAGCCCGGCCGCGGGTCGGCGCCGATGGACCAGCACGTTGGTATCGGCGTCGTAGACCTCGAGCCGGGGGATCCCCGCGAGGCCCGGCACAACCGCCTCCCCGATCTCGAAGGTGCACTGGCCGGTCGCGTGCCAGCCGTTCCGGCGGAACGTCTCGTCGGTGTCGGTCGCCGCCACCTCCGCGAGGTGCCGCCCGTCGGCAACGACGCGCACCCGGCTGATGGCGAGGGGGTTGTCCGGGACCACCCAGCCCCGGATGCGATCACCCGTGTCGAAGTCGATGAAGAACCGCATGTCCCGTCTTGCATGGCCGGCCGCCGCGAACCGCGGCCATAGCGCATTTTCGCGCCGACGTGCAGCGACCCGCGTGCCGCGGCGACAGGCCTGCGCCGGATCCGGCGCGTCCGTGAAGTTTGGGCTTGCGCCTCCCCCGCGGCAGCGGCTATGACGCGCCACCTCACGGGGTCGGACGGCTCCGAGACGGGCGCGTAGCTCAGCGGGAGAGCACTACCTTGACATGGTAGGGGTCACAGGTTCGATCCCTGTCGCGCCCACCATCCAGTTCCCTGGATGATGTGAGAGGAGGGCTCCCGACCGGGAGCCTTTTTCGTTTCCGATCGCCGGGGCTCCGCGGCAGGACCCGCCCGGCGGCGTTGCGAGTTCTGGCCCTAATCCCGCACCGGACGTGGGCCACCGCGATCCGCGATCGTGAGCTTCTGCACGCCCCGACCCGCCAGGACGGGCTTGCGCGCGCTGATCACCCGCGAATTCACTCCCGTCCAGCCGATCTCGCCGGAGAGCCGGCCGTACTCGATCTTCGGGCAGCGGTTCATGATCACGGTGAGGCCCCGCGCCTCCGCCCGCGCGGCAGCCGCGTCGTTGCGCACGCCGAGCTGCATCCAGATCACCTTCGGCGCGGGATCGAGGCCGAGCGCCGCCTCGACCAGGGGCCCGGCGGCCTCCGCGTTGCGGAAGATTTCGACCATGTCGACCGGCCCGGGCAACTCGGCGAGGCTCGCCACCACCCGGCGTCCGAGAAGCTCCTGGCCGGCGAGGCCTGGGTTCACCGGCGTCACCGCGTAGCCGCGGTCGAGCAGGTACTTCAGGACGATCCAGCTCGGGCGGGCCGGGTTCGCGGAGGCGCCGACCAGGGCGATGGAGCGCGTGTCCTGCAGGATCGCCCGGATCGTCGCGTCGGGGTAGCGGTCGTGCCGGGTGGCGAGGCCCTCCGGCGCCTGTTCGAGGCTCGGCATCATGATCTTACAGCCCTGTGGTCCGGCCTTGTCGGCGATCCGCCCGCGTGCTGCAAGGCATCCATGCCGACCCTGACCGAACCGCCCCGCATGAGCCTCGCCGAGGTTGTCGCCTTCCTCGACCGCGAGTTCCCGCAGATGTGCGCGGGCGGCAACTTCCGCCTGGAGGCAGTCGGGATGCACGGCGCGCGCCTTTCCCTCGACCACGATGCGCGCCACCTGCGTCCCGGCGGCACGGTCTCCGGGCCGGCCATGATGGCGCTCGCCGACTACGCCCTCTACGCCGCGATCCTCGCGAGCATCGGGCCCGTCGGCTTGGCGGTCTCGACGAGCCTCGCCTTCAACTTCCTGCGCCGGCCCGGCCCACACGGCCTCGTGGCGGAGGCGCGCCTCCTGAAGCTCGGGCGCCGGCTCGCGGTGGGCGAGGTCCGCATCCTGCAGGCCGACGATCTCGTCTGCCACGCCACCGGCACCTACTCGATCCCGCCGGGCCGGTCCGCGGCCTGATCCGCGCCGTCAAGCTCCCCCATTTCGGGTATTCCCCGCCCCGAACGGTGGGACCGCCACCCCCGCACGGCAGCCCGGCGCGGGATTGTTCGGCGTGCGGGTTCCCCGCTAAGAGTGCGGCGCAGCGAGCGCGGGATCGCCCGCCCGCGGCCCCGGATTCGAGCGAGGATCTCCCGTGCGTATAGCGATGATCGGCTCAGGTTACGTCGGCCTCGTCTCGGGCGCCTGCTTCGCCGATTTCGGCCATGCCGTCGTCTGCGTGGACAAAGATCCGGCCAAGATCGACGCCCTCCAGGCCGGGCGCATCCCGATCTTCGAGCCCGGGCTCGACGCGCTCGTGGCCGACAACGTCCGCCAGGGGCGCCTCACCTTCACGACCGACCTGCGCGAGGCGGTGGCCGATGCCGATGCCGTGTTCATCGCCGTCGGCACCCCCTCCCGCCGGGGGGACGGCTTCGCGGACCTGTCCTACGTCTACGCCGCCGCGCGCGAGATCGCCGGCGCGCTCACCGGCTACGCGGTGGTCGTCACCAAGTCCACCGTGCCGGTGGGCACCGGCGACGAGGTGGAGCGGATCATCCGCGAGGCCCGTCCGGACGCGGCCTTCGCGGTCGCCTCGAACCCCGAATTCCTGCGCGAGGGCGCCGCGATCGGCGACTTCAAGCGGCCGGATCGCATCGTCATCGGTGCGGAGGACGAGCGCGCCGCCGAGGTGATGCGCGAGGTCTACCGGCCGCTCTTCCTCAACCAGGCGCCGATCCTGCTGACCGGCCGCCGCACGGCCGAGCTGACGAAGTACGCCGCCAACGCGTTCCTGGCCACCAAGATCACCTTCATCAACGAGATCGCCGACCTCTGCGAGCAGGTGGGCGCCGACGTGCAGGAAGTCGCGCGCGGCATCGGCCTCGACAACCGCATCGGCGCGAAGTTCCTCCACGCCGGGCCGGGCTACGGCGGCTCCTGCTTCCCCAAGGACACGCTGGCCCTCGTCAAGACCGCGCAGGATTGCGGCACGCCCGTGCGCCTCGTCGAGACGGTGGTGGCGGTCAACGACCAGCGCAAGCGCGCCATGGCCCGCAAGGTGATCCAGGCCTGCGGTGGCGCGGTGCGGGGCAAGACGATCGCGGTCCTCGGCCTGACCTTCAAGCCGAACACCGACGACATGCGTGACGCGCCCGCGCTCGCCATCATCGCGGGGCTGCAGGACGCCGGCGCGCGGGTGCGGGCCTACGACCCCGAGGGCATGAACCAGGCCCGCGCCCTCCTGTCCGATGTCGCCTACGCGGGCGACCCCTACGAATGCGCGGAAGGAGCGGACGCCCTCGTCATCGTGACGGAGTGGAACGCCTTCCGGGCCCTCGACTGGCGCCGGATGCAGGGCTGTATGCACGCACCGGTGGTGGTCGACCTGCGCAACGTCTACAACGCCGAGGATATGCGCCGCCACGGCTTCCGCTACGTGAGCGTCGGCCGCCCGGTGCCCGAAGCCGGCTGACCGAGTGCCGCGACGTCGTGTCCGGTACCGACCTGAAGCGCCCGCGGGAGTGCGGTTGAAGGGCGGGTCCCGGCCCGCCTTCGCGCTTCCACGATCCCGCCCTAAAATCCGCCCGGATCGCTGCTCTCATGCAGGTACTCGGGGTCCACCCGAGGGACGTGGTTCCGCGGTCGGTCGTTTCTTCGAGGGCTTGAGCGACTTCCCAGTGAAGTCCAGGGCCGTCGATCCCTGCGATCGGCCAAATCCAGAGCGGGCGTCCGATAAGGATTGTGGCGAAGTTAAGGGCTTCGAGCTTGGGACGGTTTCAGCGCACAACGATCCTAGTTTGGATCGTTGTACCAGCAACCTTATCTGCTCTTGGCAAGACCTGCTCCCGACTGCTGCAATCGCGCATCACCCACCGGGCGTTGCGCGGCGGCGGGTTGGACACCGCATTGGTGCCATACTAAGGGTGGACGGGATTGCTCCCTCGCCGGCAACCGAATCGGCCCCCGTTATCGAGCGTGTGCGAATCGAACGTGACACAACGTACAGACATCGCGATCGTCGGTCGCGCGTGCCGGCTTCCCGGCGCCGCGAGCGTTGACGGGCTCTGGCAACTTCTGAGTGAGGGCCGCTGCGCCGTCAGTCGGATCCCCGCCGATCGCTGGTCGCTGGAACGGTTCGGTCACCCTCGTGCGCAGGAGCGCGGCAAGAGTTACACCTGGTCGGCCGGCGTGCTGGAGGACATCTGGTCCTTCGATCCCGGCGTCTTCGGCATCTCGCCCCGCGAGGCCGAGCAGATGGACCCGCAGCAGCGGCTCCTGCTTGAGCTGACCTGGGAGGCCCTGGAGGATGCGGGCCTGCGGCCCTCGGGCGTCGCGGGCTCCAACATCGGCGTGTTTGTTGGCGCGTCGTCCCTCGATTACGGCAACCTGCGCATCCTCGACTCCGCCTCGGGCGATGCCTACGCGGCGACCGGCAACACCCTCTCGATCCTCTCGAACCGAATCTCCTACATCTTCGACCTCAAGGGGCCGAGCTTCACGGTCGACACGGCCTGCTCGTCCTCCTTGGTCGCCCTCGACAACGCGGTGCAGGCGATCCGTACCGGCCGCGTCGACACGGCCGTGGTGGCCGGCGTGAACGTGCTGGCGAGCCCGTTCAACTTCATCTGCTTCTCGAACGCGCAGATGCTCTCCCGCACTGGCCTGTGCCAAGCCTTCTCGGCGAATGCCGACGGCTACGTGCGCTCCGAGGGCGGCGTCGTCCTCGTGCTGCAATCGGCTGAGGCTGCCCGCCGCCAGGGGCGGACCGTGCGCTCGGTCATCGCGGCGAGCGGCGTCAACTCGGATGGGCGCACCACGGGCATCTCGCTGCCCTCCGGCTACGCGCAGGGCGCGCTGCTCGAGAAGGTCTACCGCGAGGCGGAGATCGACTTCGACGCCGTGGCGTTCGTGGAGGCGCACGGCACCGGCACCCCGGTGGGCGACCCCATCGAGGCGGGCGCCATCGGCGGCAAGATCGGCCGTCGGCGCGGAGCGCCGCTGCCGATCGGCTCGATCAAGACCAATATCGGCCACACCGAACCGACCTCCGGCCTCGCCGGCCTCCTCAAGGTCAGCCTCGCGCTGGAGCACGACCTGGTGCCGCCCTCGCTGCACTCGGCCGAGCTGAACCCCGAGATCCGGTTCGACGAGCTGAACCTGCACGTCGTCCAGGCCCCGCTGACGATCGCGCGGGGCGCCACCCCGCGTTTCGCCGGCGTGAACTCCTTCGGCTTCGGCGGCACCAACGCCCACGTTGTGCTGACCGACGGCGAGCGCGCCGCGGCCCCGCCCGCCTCCGGGCCGGAGCCGGAGGTGCTGCTGCTCTCAGCCCAGAGCCGCGCGGCGCTCGGTGAACTCGCCCTCGACTACGCCGAGCGCCTCGACGATGCCGACGCGGCCGAGGCCGCCCGCATCGTGGCCGCGGCCGCCCATCGCCGGGAGCGCCTGTCGTCGCGCCTCGCCATCCCGGTCGGCGCCAAGGACGACCTCGTGGCGACGCTGCGCGCCGTCGGCGAGGCCGAGGACACGGAGGCCGCCCTCCTCGGAACCGCTGTCGACCGCGCGGCCGACGTGGCCTTCGTCTATTCCGGTAACGGCAGCCAGTGGGCCGGCATGGGCCGTGAGGCCTACGCCGAGAACCCGATCTTCCGCGAGGCCTTCGACCGGATCGACGCGCTGTTCGCGAGCTATTCCAAGTGGTCGCTCGTGGCGGCCCTGGAGGCGGAGGACCTCGACGAGCGGCTGGCCCTCACCAGCGTCTCGCAGCCCCTGATCTTCGCGATCCAGAGCGCGTCCACCACGGCGCTCCGGGCGCAGGGCCTCAAGCCCAAATTCGTGCTCGGCCACAGCGTCGGCGAGATCGCCGCGGCCGAGGCCGCCGGGATCCTCAGCCTGGAGCAGGCCGTCCGCGTCATCTTCTACCGCTCGCACCACCAGGAGGCGACGCGCGGCCAGGGCACCATGGCGGTGCTGCTCGCGCCGGTGGAGGAGAGCGAGGCCTTCCTCAAGGACTACCCCACCCTCGACATCGCCGCCTACAACAGCCCGAAGGCGATCACCGTGGCGGGCCCCGAGGCAACCCTCGATGCGGCGCTCAAGGCGGCCTCGCGCAAGCGCCGCCGCGGCCGCAAGCTCGACCTCGCCTATCCGTTCCACGGCCGGATCATGGATCCGACCGAGAAGCCGCTCCTGCGCGATCTCGCCGGCTTGAAGCCCGCCGCCGGCACTACCGCGATGGTCTCGACCGTGACGGGCCGGGTGCTGTCCGGGACCGAGTTCGGCGCCAGCTACTGGTGGCGCAACATCCGCGAGCCGGTGCGCTTCTGCGAGGCCGTGCAGGAGGCGACCCGCCAGGGCGCCCGCATCTTCGTGGAGGTCGGCCCCCGGGCCACCCTGATGTCGCATGTGGGCGACGCCATCGAGCCCCTCGGCATCGAGAACGCCGTTGTCGGCGTCATGCACCGCAAGGCCGCGGGCGGCGATCCGATCCGCAAGGCGGTCGCGGCCGCCCTCGTGCAGGGCGCGGCCGTCGAGGACGAGCGGCTCTTCGGGCGGGACCCCGCGGGCGACGTGCGCCTGCCGACCTACCCTTGGCAGCGCCGCGGATTCCGCCTCGCCGAGACCACCGAGAGTGCCGGCGCCACGGCCGCGCGGCCCTATCACCCGCTCGTCGGCTCGCGCACCACGCCGGACGGGCTCGACTGGCACGGCTACGTCGACGTCACCACGGTCCCGGAGCTCGACGACCATCGCATCGAGGGCCAGCCGATCATGCCCGGCGCCGGCTTCGTCGAGATGGCGCTCGCCTGCGCCCGCGAAGCCCTTCGCAGCGACAGCGTGGTTCTGGCCGATTTCGAGATTCACGCCCCGATGGTGTTCGCCGAAGAGGCGCTGCGCGAGGTCACCGTGCGCCTCTCGGGCAGCGGCAACGGCATCCAGATCCTCAGCCGCCCGCGCCTGACGCAGACGCCTTTCCAGCTTCACGCCTCCGCCAAGATCGTCGAGGGCACGTTCTCGCCGCCGCCGCGCGAGGAGGCTGAGCTCTCCGCCGAGCACGCCATCACGGGCGAGGAGCTCTATGCCCGAGCGGTCGCCGCCGGCCTCGGCTTCGGCCCGAGCTTCCGGCAGGTCAGCCTGAGTGCGCGCCTCGACGAGACGACGATCGTCTCCGAGCTGGTGCCGGCCGAGGCCGATCCGCGCTACGGCCTCGTGCCAGCGCGGCTCGATGCCTGCTTCCACGGGCTGATCCTGCTCTTCGCCGATCTCCTCGGGGAGAATGCCGGCAAGGCCTACATCCCCGTCCGGTTCGGAGAGGTCCGCCTCCTGCGCCCCGGCGTCGCCATCGCCCGGGCGGTGATCCGCACCCGCCGCTGCAACGAGCGCAGCATCCTGGCCGACTTCACCGTGCTCGACGCCGAGGGCGAAATCATCGCGACGATCCGCGAGGGCCGCTTCCAGGCCCTGCGCGCGAAGTCCGGCGGCGAGCTCGCGGCCTACGCGATCTCCCAGCGTCCGGAACTCGCCACCGAGCCGACCGCGATCCCGACGGAGCGCGGGCCGAGCATCGCCGCGAGCCTGCAGCCGCAGGTGGCGCCCCTGCGGGCGGCGGAGGATGCCGCCCTCTCGCCCGGGCACCTCCTGCTGGAGGGCTGGGCGACCTCGCTCGCCTACCGCCTGACCGCTGGCCTCCAGCGGGGCGGCGCCGTTGCGATCGACGAGCGCGTGCCGGCCGCGATGCGGCCCTGGCTCGTGAACGCCCTCTACGCGCTGGAGAGCAGCGACCTCGCCACGCAGGACGGCGGCCGCTGGACGCTCCGCGAGGACGTGACGCTGCCCGAGCCCGCCGAGATCACGCGCTGGATCGCGGCCGATCATCCCGAGCTGTCCGCCGAGCTGGTGCTGATCGCCGATGTCGGCGCGCTCGCGACCCGTCTCCTCGACGGTTCCCTCACGGACGCGCCGGCCCTGCCGCAGAACGCTCTCGACGCCTTCACCCTCCGAAGCGCCACCGCCCGCGCCGAGGCCGACGTCGTCGCGCGCATCCTGGAGGCCAGTCGTGACCGGCTGCCGCGGGACCGCGCCCTGCGCCTGCTCCAGGTCGGCTTCGGGCCCCTGTCGGCCCAGGCGGCGGCCTTCGCCGAGTCCATCGAGGCGCGGCTCACGGTCTACGAGACCGACCGGCGCCTCGCCGAGCGGGCGCGCCTCGCCCTCCCCCGCGGCGTCGCCGTGGTCGAGGAGGCGAGCGACCTGTCCGCCGGGGCGTTCGATGTCATCGTCGGGAGCGGCGTCCTGCACCGGGGCGAGCGCGATCTGCCGAAGCGTCTGGCCGATGCGCTCGCGACCGGCGGCCTGCTCCTCGCCGTCGAGCCCGGCGCCTCGCTGTTCCGCGACCTCGTGTTCGGGCTGACGCCCGGCTGGTTCGAGGAGGGCGTCGGCGGCACGCCGATCGGCCGCCTCGACGACATCACGGGCTGGCAGCGCGCCCTCAGCGCGACGGGCCTCGTGAGCGTTGCGGTGGATCGCGCCGCCTCCGGAAACGGCGACGATCTCCTCCTCGTCGCGGAGGCGCCCGCCCGGCCCGGCCCGGCGCCCGCGCAGAGCTTCGCCTTCGTGATCGGCTCGGACGACGCCTTCGCGGCCGAGACCGCCTCGTCGCTGGCGACGCTCCTCGTCGCGAGCGGCGTGCACGTCTCGATCATCCTCGACTCCGAGACCTCGCTGATGGAGCTGGAGCGGGAGACGCCCGACACGGTCGTGTTCCTGGCCGGCGCCTTCACGCGCGGCGGAGAGGCGGCCGAGCGCCTGCGCGACCGCTGCCTCAGCCTGAAGCGCTGCGTCGAGCACCTCGGCGCCCGCCAGACCCGCCTATGGGTCGTGGCCCCCGGCGCGACCCGCGACCGCGGCGGGGCCGGAGCCTCCGTCGAGGCCGGCGTCTGGGCCTTCACCCGGACGCTCGCCAACGAGGTGTCGAGCCTCGATGTCCGCCGCATCGACCTTGCGCCGGACATGTCCTCCAAGCGCGCCTCTGAGCGCCTGCGCGACCTCATTCTCTCGGGCACGCCCGAGACCGAGATCGTCCTCGACGACGACGCCACGCGGGTGATCCGCTTCGCGCCGGGCCTCAGCCCGCGCCGCGCCGCGGCCGACGCGGTCCCGGCGGAGGCGAGCCGCCTGGAGCGCAGCAACACCGGCGGCCTCAACGAGATGGTCTGGGGGCCGGCCGAGCGCCGCGCCCCCGGCGCCGGCGAGATCGAGATCGCGGTCGAGGCGACCGGCCTCAACTTCCGCGACGTGCTCTGGGCCCTCTCCATGCTGCCGGAGGAGATCCTGGAGGACGGCTTCGCGGGGCCACGTCTCGGTCTCGAGTGCGCCGGCCGCGTCGTGGCGGTGGGCGCAGGCGTCAAGGCGTTCCGGGTGGGCGATCCCGTGGTCGCCTTCGCCCAGTCGGGCTTTGCGAGCCACATCGTGGTCCCCGAGCTCGTCGTGGCGCCCTGCCCGCCCGGCCTCGACCCCATGGCGGCCGCCACCGTGCCGGTGGCCTTCCTGACCGCCTATTACGGGCTCGTCTCCCTGGCCCGCCTGAAGCGCGGCGAGTGGGTCCTCGTCCACGGCGGCGCCGGCGGCGTCGGCCTCGCGGCGCTGCAGATTGCCCGGCTGAAGGGGGCGCGTGTCATCGCCACCGCGGGCTCGCGGGAGAAGCGGGCCCTCGTCAAGGCGCTGGGCGCCGAGCACGTGCTCGACTCGCGCTCGCTCGCCTTCGTGGACGATGTCCGCCGCATCACCGGCGCGGGCGTGGACGTCGTGCTGAACTCGCTGTTCGGCGAGGCGATGGAGCGCTCGCTCAACGCGCTGAAGCCGTTCGGCCGCTTCATCGAGCTCGGCAAGCGCGACTACGTCGCCAACACCCATATCGGCCTGCGGCCGTTCCGGCGGAACCTCACCTACTTCGGCGTCGACCTGGATCAGGTGCTGCAGCACCAGGGCGAGGACGGAGCGCGGCTGTTCCGCGAGGTGATGGCACTGTTCACGGATGGCGGCCTCAAGCCCCTGCCCTACCAGCCGTTCACGGCGGCCGAGACCTCGGACGCCTTCCGGCTGATGCAGCAATCCGGCCATGTCGGGAAGATCGTGATCGCGCCGCCGGAGCCCGGCCACGTGCTCGCCGAGCGCCGCTCCGCCTTCGCGATCGCCCCGGAGGGCACGCACCTCGTGACCGGCGGCCTCGGCGGCTTCGGCCTCGAGGCGGCGCGCTGGCTGGCCGACCGCGGTGCGCGGCGGATCCTGCTGGTCGGCCGCAAGGCGACGCTGACCGAGGAGGCCTCCGCCCTGGTGGCGGACCTCGCCGAGCGCGGCGTCACGGTCGAGGCCAGGGCCTGCGACATCACGAGCCGCACGGCGGTCGACGCCCTCGTGTCCGGCATCGAGAAGGGCGGCCGCCTCGCGGGCGTCATCCACGGCGCGGCCGTGCTGCAGGACGGCCTCATCGCCAACATCGACGGGGCGAACCTCGACGCGGTGCTGGGCCCGAAGGTGATCGGCGCGCAGCACCTCGACGCAGCGACCCGCAGCCTCGCGCTCGACTACTTCGTGCTGTTCTCCTCGGCCACGACCTTCATCGGCAACCCGGGCCAGGGCGCCTACGTCGCCGCCAACGGCTTCATGGAGGGCGTTGCCCGCCAGCGCCGCCGTCGGGGCCAGGCGGCGCTCGCGGTCGCCTGGGGCGCGATCGGCGATGTGGGCATGCTCGCCCGCAACCGTGCCGTGATGGAGACGCTGGCGGGCCGTGTCGGCGTGACGCCGATGGATGCCCGCCGCTGCCTCGACCTGATGGCAGAGGCCCTGGAGAGCCAGGGCCCGAGCCCCGACGAGGCCGTGGTCGCCATCGCGTCTATACACTGGGGCAAGGCGCGCGAGCGCCTGGCCACGATGCGCTCGCCCTCCTACGCCGCCCTCGGCTCGGAGGCACAGGCGGAGGCCGGCGCGGTCGCGGCGATCAACATCGGCGCCCTCCTGAAGACGCAGGACATCGATGCGGTGCGCAAGGTGGTGTCCGACGCCATCGTCGAGGACATCGCCCGCATCCTGCGCCTGCCGAAGGACGATATCAGCCGCGTCCGCCAGCTGTCCGAGATCGGCCTCGACTCGCTGATGGGCGTCGAGCTCGGCGCCAGCCTGCAGGAGCGCTTCGCCCTCGACGCGCCGCCCGCCGGCATCTCGTCGGGGCTCACCGTGAACGAGCTGTCCGAGACGCTGATCCAGTCCGTCTCGGCGCCCGTCGACGAGGCGGCCGGCGTGGCGCTCAGCCTCGCCTCGAAGCATGTCGGCGCGGGGGTCGACGCGAGCACGCTCGCGCCCTTCCAAGACCTCGTCGCGCAGAACAGCCTGGAGATCAAAGAGATCCTGCCATGACCCAATCGGCACGACCGGACGGCGGACGCGCGGCTCTCGCGGGCTTCGTGACCAACCGGCTCGGGCGCGGCACGCCGCGCCCCGCCCAGAGTCGGCCCCAGCAGAAGCCCGGCGAGGCGAGCGCCCAGGACTTCGAGTCCCTGCCCGGCTACCGGGACCTGAAGCTCCAGCGCTCGGCCGCGGACCTGATCGGCCTCGGCAACCCGTTCTTCCGGGTGCACGACGCCAAGGCCGGCGCCACCACCCGGATCGACGGCCGGACGTTCACCAACTTCTCGTCCTATGACTACCTCGGCCTCAACGGCCACCCGTCCATCAATGCGGCCGCCCGCGAGGCGATCGACACCTACGGCACCTCGGCCTCCGCGAGCCGCGTGGTGGCCGGCGAGCGGCCCGGCCACATCTCCCTCGAGAAGGCGCTCGCCCGGCACTACGACACCGACGCCTGCGTCGTGATGGTGAGCGGGCACGCCACCAACGTCACGACGATCGGCGCGCTGCTCGAGCCCGGCGACGTGATCTTCCACGACGCCCTGATCCACAACAGCATCGTCACGGGGGCGCAGCTCTCGGGCGCGCAGCGCCGCTCCTTCGCGCACAACGACCTCGACGCCCTGGAGAGCCTGCTCGCCGCGACGCGCCACGAGCACCGCCGGGCTCTCATCGTGGTGGAGGGGCTCTACAGCATGGACGGCGATGCGCCGGACCTCGCGGGCTTCGTCGCCCTCAAGGAGCGCTACAACGCCTGGCTGATGGTCGACGACGCCCACGGCCTCGGCGTCCTCGGTCGCACCGGCGCCGGCCTCTTCGAGCATTGCGGCGTCGATCCGCGCGCCGTCGACATCTGGATGGGCACCTTCTCGAAGACGCTCTCCACCTGCGGCGGCTACATCTGCGGCCCCGGCCCCCTCGTCGAGTACCTGAAGTGCACGGCCGGCGGCTTCGTCTACAGCGTCGGGATGTCCCCGCCCCTCGCTGCGGCAGCCGAGGCGGCCCTCGCCGTGATGCACGCCGAGCCTGATCGGGTGGAGCGTCTGCGCCAGAACGGGCAGCTGTTCCTGGCCTGCGCCAAGAAGCAGGGCCTCGACACGGGCTCGAGCCTCGGCCTCGCGGTGATCCCGGTGATCGTGGGGGATTCGCTCAAGTCCGTGACGCTGTCCGACCGCCTGTTCAAGCGCGGCATCAACGTGCAGCCGATCATCCATCCGGCGGTGCCGGAGCGGGCGTCGCGCCTGCGCTTCTTCATGACCTCCGAGCACACCCCGGAGCAGATCCGCGAAACGGTCAACGCCATCGCCGAGGAACTGGCGGCGATGGAGAAGGGCGGCTCGCTGATCGAGCAGCTCCTGGCCAAGCGCGGCTGAAGCGACGCGCAGTCAGTGGATGCAACGAGAAGGGCCGGTCCCCCCACGGGGACCGGCCCTTCTCGTTTCCCGTGACCGGGGCGGCGGCCTACTTTGTGTACTGGTAGGCGATCGCGGCGCTGGAGGCCGGTCCGGTGACGGCGGCGACGACGCCGAGGATCTTCTGGACCTCGGTGAAGGGGGCGTTGGAGACGTAGACC
>NZ_JBKFBF010000240.1:0-255 GCF_053346035.1 Methylobacterium sp. A54F
TCTCGAACGAGCGCGACAACACGGTCTCGGTGATCGACACCGCGACCTTCGAGGTCACCCGCACCTTCCCCGTGGGCCGGCGCCCGCGCGGCCTCGTCTTCTCCCGGGACGGGAGCCGGCTGTTCCTGTGCGCGAGCGACTCGGACGCCGTGCAGGTGATCGACCCCGCCAGCGGCCGGCTCCTGCACGACCTGCCCTCCGGCGAGGACCCGGAGCAGTTCGCCCTGGCGCCGGACGGGCGCACGCTGTTCATCG
>NZ_JBKFBF010000241.1:0-255 GCF_053346035.1 Methylobacterium sp. A54F
AGGTGCTCGCCCAGATCGACGTCGGCATCGAGCCCGAGGGCATGGCGGTGAGCCCCGACGGCACAATCGCGGTGACGACGTCGGAGACCACCAACATGGTCCACTGGATCGACGTGCCGAGCCTGACCGCCGTCGACGCGACGCCGGTGGGCCAGCGCCCGCGCCACGCCGAGTTCAGCGCCGACGGCCGCCGGCTCTGGGTGTCCTCGGAGATCGGCGGGACGGTCTCGGTGATCGACGTGGCGAGCCGGCAGG
>NZ_JBKFBF010000242.1:0-255 GCF_053346035.1 Methylobacterium sp. A54F
CGTTCGACCTGGCGTATCTGTGCTGCCTGCCGAACATGACGGTGATGGCGGCGGCCGACGAGGCGGAGCTGGTGCACATGGTGGCGACCGCCCACGCGCACGATGCGGGGCCGATCGCGCTGCGCTATCCGCGGGGCGAGGGCGTGGGGATCGACCTTCCGGAGCGGGGCGAGCCCCTGCCGATCGGGCGGGGCCGGGTGGTCCGGCGTCCGGAGGGGGCGCGTGTGGCGCTTCTGTCGCTGGGCACGCGGCTCG
>NZ_JBKFBF010000025.1:0-24190 GCF_053346035.1 Methylobacterium sp. A54F
TCGCAAAGCTCCTTCCGATCCCGCAGCCGAGCCCGGCCTGACTGGCTGGCGACACCCAGCCCTAGGGCGAGGGCTCATCCCGCCCCTCTCCGATCTCGGCCGCCAACGAGTTTTTCAACGAAATCGGCCAGAATCGGCCGCCGCGGGCCGCCCAGATGAACGTCTCAGATGGGTGGATCTCCGCCAGTCCGCTTTCGGGCGACAATGCGTGCAAGCGGACGTTGTCGCCACGCCCGCTCGCGACCCCAAGCCGGGTGACTGTTCACCTGCCGCCCCGATGGTCTTACCAGAAACCCGGGTCAGCCATTGGGACGGGCATGCAGCGCATCACGATCACGATCGACGACGACCTGCTGGCCGCCGTGGACCGCCTCTGCGCCGAACGCGGCTACAGGAGCCGTTCTGAAGCCGTGCGTGATCTTGTTCGCGACTCAGTCGCCCCCACGCAGGCGACGGAAGCTGGAAATGCGCCCTGCTACGGAGCGCTGAGCTACGTCTACAATCATGGCACCCGCGACTTGGCACGCCGCCTGACTGACGGAGGTCATCATCACGGAGTGTCCATCGCCAGCATGCACGTGCATCTGAACAGGGACGACTGCCTGGAGGTGGCAGTGCTGCGCGGGTCTGTCTCTGCCATGCAAAGCTATGCCGACAGCGTCATCACCCAGCGCGGCGTGCGTTACGGCCGCCTGCATCTCATCCCGGAGAGCATTGGTCCTATCGAGCAAACCCACGAACACGGCGACATTAGCGATCGCTGAGGATCAGCGGCCACAGCCGGCGGTGTGAACTTTGCGTATGTTTCTCATACGCAGGGCGTGCAAGGTGCGCGCACCCGCCAAGTTCGGAACGCCGTTGCCCTTCACAAGCCGATCCGATGCCTCCTGCCTTCGCCGGACGCTGCTCAGTACGGCCAGCGTGCTGCTGCTTGGCTGCGGTCCGACATGGGCTGCTCCAGCCGCCGATGCGGTCAGCCTCTCGGAAATCTCTGTGATCGCTGAAGCACCGGTCGCCACCACCACAGCGACGCCGAACGCCAGCGCCGGCTATGTCGGTGGCATCACCGGTATCGGCGGCGGCCTGCGCCCCGTCGATGCCGCTAGCGCCGGCATCATCACGGGGGCGCAGATCAACAGCCGTCCGGTGACCCGCCCCGGCGAGGTGCTGGAGGAGGTGCCCGGCCTCATCGTCACGCAGCACTCGGGCGAGGGCAAAGCCAATCAGTTCTTCCTGCGCGGGTTCAACCTCGACCACGGCACCGACATCGCGATCCACGTTGACGGCATGCCCGTCAACATGCGCACCCACGCTCACGGTCAGGGCTACGCCGACCTGAACTTCCTAATCCCCGAACTCGTCGGAGCGGTAGAGTTCCACAAGGGCCCCTACTTCGTGCGCGACGGCGACTTTGCCTCTGCCGGCTCGGTGCGCATAGACTACCTCGACAAGCTCAACCGCAACATCGCGCTCAACACCATCGGCAGCTTCGGGCTCAAGCGCGCGCTGTCGGCCGCGTCGGTGCCGCTCGGCGACGGCAGCCTGCTGGTGGCGGGTGAGGCGCAGACCTACGACGGACCCTGGGTCGTGCCGGATCGCCTGGCCAAGCTCAACGGCGTCGTCCGCTACAGCCAGGGCACAGCGCTCGACGGCTTCGCCGTGACCGGCATGGCCTACTGGGCGAAGTGGAACGCCACCAACCAGATCCCCGAGCGTGCGGTCGCGGAAGGCATCATCGGCCGCTACGGCACCCTGGACCCGAGCGACGGCGGCAACACCGGCCGCTTCTCGCTCTCGGGGCGCTGGAGCCAATCGGATGCGGGCGGTGTCACCCGGGCCTCGGCCTACCTGATCCGCTACCAGATGAACCTCTGGAACAACTTCACGTATTTCCTGAACGATCCCGTCAACGGCGACCAGTTCCGCCAGCGGGACAGCCGGGTACTCGGCGGGGGCGAGGTCTCCCGCACGTTCCTCGGCGATCTGTTCGGACTGCCCATGGAGAACGAGATCGGGTTCCAGACCCGCACCGACAACATTCGGGTCGGCCTGTTCAACACCACCCAGCGTCAGTACCGCTCGACCGTGCTGGACGACCGGGTGCTCGAGGCGAGCGCGGCCTTCTACTACGAGAACCGGGTGCGCTGGACCGACTGGCTGCGCACCAGCGTCGGCTTCAGGGCAGACGGCTACTACGCCGACGTCCGTTCCGACACGCCGGCCAATTCGGGCCGCGCCCGCGATGGCATCGTCAACCCGAAACTCGGCGCGGTGTTCGGGCCGTGGCTCGATACCGAACTCTACGTGAACTACGGCGGCGGCTTCCACTCGAACGATGCGCGCGGGGTCACGGCCACCATCGACCCGGCCAGCCCGCTGTTCAACGTCCAGCGCTCGCCCTTCCTGGTGCCCTCGACCGGATCGGAGATCGGCATCCGCAATCGCAGCATCACCGGCCTGGAAACCTCGCTGGCGCTGTTCCAGCTCGACTTCGCCTCGGAGAACCTGTTCCAGGGCGATACCGGCACCACCGAGCCGAGTCGGCCGACGCGGCGCTTCGGCATCGAGTGGAGCAACCACTACGCGGTCACGCCCTGGCTGGCGCTCGAAGGCGACCTGACCGTCACCAATGCCCGGTTCGCTGACCGTGATCCGGCCGGCCGTCGCGTACCGGAAGCCCCCACCATCATCGCCTCGGCTGGCATCACCCTCGGAGAGGGCCTTGGCTGGTTCGGGTCCTTGCGCTTCCGCTACTTCGGCCCACGCCCGCTGATCGAGGACAACTCGGTGCGCTCGAAGGCGACCGCGCTGCTGAACGGCCGGATCGGCTACAACTTCGACAACGGGGTCAGCCTGTCCCTGGACATCCTCAACCTGACCAACGCCAAGGCCGACCAGATCACCTACTACTACGTATCCCGCTTGCCGGGTGAGAGCGCGGACGGCGTCGCCGACCGTCACTTCCATCCGGTTGAACCGACTGCCGTGCGGCTCACGCTGGCTGGCCGGTTCTAGCTTCTGATCCCTGGTTCAAGAAGGACGTCCCTATGCGCATCCTTGCTACTTCGCTCGGCCTGTTGGCCGCGGTGTGGATCAGCCCAGCCGCGGCCCATGGCTGCCATCACGGCTGGCAACAGGGGGCCCAGGAGGGCTGGCACAGTCACGGCGTCAAATGCGACACCCGCAAAGGGATGGGGGTGTCGCGTCGTGGCAAACCGCATAGCCGCCGGGCGGCATAGTCGGATCGGCTGCTACGGGTCTTGATCCGGACCTTGCCCGGAAGTTTGAGGAACCGCTGCTGTCCACCCCGGGTGGGAGTTGCCGGGCAGCCGACCAGTGTCTGCTTCTAAAAGCACTGATGTTTGTCCGCATGACTGGCATGGGTCGGTAGGAGCTCGTCCGCCTTTCCGGGTTGCCTCCTCCGAAGCGGTCGTTCCGCTTTCGGCCAGCTCCGGTCGCGTTGGCGGGCACCGCTGAACGGCTGTGTTGGGTGGATTTGCGATGTTCCGCTTCAGAGCGAGAGATGGACAAAGCAGACGCTGACGCTTTGCCACATGATGATGTCGAAGGCGTACTGCGCGTTTTTGCCTCAAGCAGTGCGCAGTCTGCGAAGCCCCATCCGAGCCTAGTTCAAGTCGCTGAACTTTCGCTGGTGGCTCGGGCGTTCGAGACCGCCCGAGCTCCTGCCGCGGCTCACCGCCGGACGACCTTCGCGTGCAGTTGCCGCTTTCCATCATCCGAGGTCATACCAATGCGCCTTCTTACCGCTAGCGCACTTGCTCTTTTCGTCGTGGCAACGCCTGCCCTAGCGCTGGAGGTGGGAGACACGATGCAAGCCTGGGCTGGATCATCACCAAGGGATAAAGACAATTTATTGCGCGGGATGGATGCAGGGAACGGTACACCTGCTTCCCGTAACAGTATACAAACCTGCCTTGACGAAACTTCGAAGGCGGCGGGCCACTCAAATCTACCGATCATAGAGGTAGCAAAAGCTTGCGCAGAGCAAGTTTCTAAAGACAACATATAGTCGCCCAGCAACAGATGCGGTCGCTGTCATCACCCGCATGAGCGCCGGGTGCTCCCCCGTTTGAGGGACGCGAATCGACAAAGCTGCAAGGCAGAAGGGGCGCGACGTTCCTCTCCCGAGCAGCGTCACCCTCACTTCGACGGGCTGGACCGGTGCGGTCTGGCCCGTTTTTGCGAACGAACGCTTCGAGCGATTCCCTCGCCATCTCGCGGGTGCCTGTGGCGTGCGATGGACCTGCAGAGAAAGGGTGGCGGACGCGGCTCGACCCCTGGAGAAGCGGGACGCCCGGTCAGGTCGTGGTGCCGGATCTCAAGATGTCGGTGAGCCCGCGATGGGCTCAGGATTGGTTCGGATCGGCGGCACCGCGAAAAGCAGCGCGACGAGATCCTTCTGCCGGTTCGTACCGGTCTTGGCGAAGAGGCTCTTCAGGTGGGTGCGCACGGTCGACGCGGCGATGCCGTAACGTGCGGCCAAGTCCTGCGTGGTCGCGCCCTCCACGAGGCCGAGGAGCACCCGCAGTTCCGCGCCCGTCAGGCCGAACGTGCGGCCCAGCGTTTCGATGATGTTGGGTGAGGCGCCGTCCTGCACGAACACCGCGACATGCTCGGGATCCGCCGCGATGGCGCCGCGCCGCGAGGACCTCAGCGCGAGCGTCGTGACGATGGCCGTGTCGCCGCCGCCCCGCCGAAGCGTGATGGCGTGGCTTTCGCCCTGCGTGCCCGCGTTCCGAGTCAGACGCAGGCTCCCCGAGGCGGCATCCAGCGCCTCGACCACGCCGTTGCGCTGCACGAGGAGGTCGCCCGCCTCGAGGAGCGCCTTACCGGCTGGGTTCGCATGGGCGAGGCGGCCCGTCCCATCCAAGATGAGGATCGCGGTCGCCAGGGCATCGACCACGTCCCCGAAGCGGCTGCGCTCCAGGCTCTTGTGCTCGATCAGGTCCGCGATGGTGATGGCACGCCGGACATGGGGTGCGAGCAGCGTCATGCATTCCTTGTCCCGTGCCCCGTAGCGCCCGGGGGCAAACCCGCGGGTCACGCCCAGGAAGGCGAGCCGGGCCTGGTTCCGGATCAACGCCGTGAGCATGACATGGCGGAAGCCTTGGGGCGCAGCCCATTCCCGATAGACGCGGCTGCTCAGGAGTTCCGCTTCGTCGACGAGTTCGTCGGAGGTCGTCGGCTCGTCGATCGGGCGCAGCATCATCCCGTGCAGGAACAGGTTCGTGCAGTGGTAGCGCTCGCGGTAGAGGGTTTGGTACGCCTCGGAGATCCCCGCGTAGACGAGCGTGCGCTCGGCCCCCGTCACGAAGTCGATCACGTTTAGGGTCGCGGCAGGACTGTCGACCGCCTCGGCGATCTGCTCCAGCGTGCTCGGCCAGAGCGCAGGATCGATGGCGCAATCGTAGATCGCCTCGATGAGGCGGGACAGTTCGGCCGCGTCCACGTAGGCCCCCAAGGTTTCACGGTCGTTCGGCCGGGCGCCTATGCTTTCGCGCCGCCCGGGATCCGACCCGCACCAGCGAAAACAATCTATCTCCCGCAAACGGGGGAGGACAACCTGTCGTTGCCTTCGTAGCTTTTCCGCGATGCACAAATGTGCGTCATTCGGAGGGCTGATCGATGATTGCGACCCAACTTTCCACGCGCCGACGCAACCTGACCCTGTTTGCAGCCGCGTTTGCCCTGGCCGCCGCCGCCTTCTGGGCGATCATGCTGACCGCGCCGCCGACCAGTCTGGCCTCGGCTACCGCTCAGGCTGGTACGCCTGTCGTCACGATCTGCGACGTTCTGCCGACAGGCGACGTGACGAACTGCTCGCTCCAGAACTGATCGCCCGATAGTTCCTAGTTCCATGCTTGAAGCCATCGCACGCGTGATCGTCTGGCTGGGGCTCGGCGAGATCCTGACGCGGCTCGGTCTCGTGCCTGTGCCTGGGCCCGTGACCGGACTCGTGCTGCTCTACTTGGATCTGCTCTGGCACAAGACGTTGCCCGACGACCTCGGTCGTCTGGCCGACCGGATGCTCGCACTGTTCGGCCTGCTCTTCGTTCCCGCGGGGGTGGGCGTTGTGGCCCACGCGGATGTCCTGCGGGCTGAGTTCGTCCCCATCCTCGCGGCGATCATTGGCGGCACTGTCGTCACCTTGCTGGCGACGATCACCAGCCTCGTGCTGGTCCGCTCGTGGGCTAGGCGTCGAAGGCAGGGAGAGGTCGGCAGGATCGAGGAGGCAGACCTTCGTGCCTGATCCGCATACCTGGGCCACCTTGGCCGAGCAGCCGATCCTGGAGGTCGGTGCCACAGTACTCGCCTTCCTAGCGGGAGTCCGCCTTGCGCGCTGGAGCGGAAATAATCCATTCCTCAACCCGACGTTGATCGCGATCATCCTGGTGGTGATCATGATCAACGTCACGGGGACCTCCTATACTACGTACCTGCGCGGAGCGGGCTTCATCCAGTTCCTGCTCGCGCCGACCGTCGTATTGTTGGCGGTGCCGCTGTATCGGCAAACGGCACTGATCCGCGCCTCGGGTGGTCTGATTGCTGCGGCACTTTTCGTAGGACTGCCGACCGGCGTCCTCAGCGCCGTCGGCATCGCCTGGGCGCTGGGCGCGAGCAAAATCACGCTGCTCTCGCTCGCGCCGAAAAGCGTCACCACCGGCATTGCCGTCGGGATCTCGGAGGCGATTGGCGGTGTCCCTGCCCTCACGGCGGTCCTGGTGATCAGCACGGGTATTGTCGGCGCCATAGCCGGTCCAGCAATCCAGCGCTGGCTACGCGTGGAAGACGACCGCTTCACAGGTCTCGCGATTGGCATCGCGGGTCACGGCATCGGGACGGCGCGAGCCATTCAGATCAGCGAAGTGGCCGGAGCGTTCGCCGGGCTCGGAATGAGCCTGAACGGCCTACTGACTGGTGTCTTCCTGCCCCTCGCGATGAGAGGGCTCTGATGGCTCACGATCACCGCGGCGACTACCATTGCAAGGGCGGCAAACCAGCGCGGCGCCGACTAGTTCGGCCGATGACCATGAGCAGCCGTCGTTCGGGGTTCAGGTCGTAGCCGGTCCCGCCTCTGCGAGGTAAGCCCAGGCGTCCCTTTCCTCGGCGAGTGCGAAGGTCTTGGTCTCGACAGGCTTGATGAGCCCGTTGAGCGCGATCATCGCCCTAGCAAACAGCGGCGCGCCGACCACGACGTACTTCCTGATGTGCTCGACCGAGCGGGACTTCACGTCGTTGGAGTAGTCGTCGTGCTTAGCGTCCGCGTCGGCGCCCTCGTAGTTCGACATGATGAGTAGCATGTCAATCTTGGTGTGCGTCTTCATCGCCGCGTCGGCAATCGAGGACATCCACTCCATATCGGGTTGTGTGATTCTGTTCTTGATTTCGAAGGCGAGAAGGTCGGTGCGGGGCGCATCCCTCTGGACGATCGTTCCGTCTGGTGCCGTGTTCATGAAGCCCTCCCACCCCGCTGGTGAACGGCGGTCCCATTCAACGGCCTGAGTCTTGTGTTTGATCCTCGACAGCCATCGCCCTACTCAAGGGCGTGGCGAGGGTCGAGGTGTGAAAATCTGACAAGCCCACCTTACCCAATTCGAGCAGGCCGAGCTGAGTCCCGACTTTCGCGTCGAACCTCGCGATCGAATCACATCGCGGAGCAGGGGTATTCCTGGATCAAAACGCGCCCCGGCCAATGACCGCTTTTGGGTAGCGCCAATCGCCCTCCACACGGCTGGCATGGGTCGAACGCGGAACATCCGCTTCGTGGCGGCAGATCAGGGTTTGGTGGTCACCGGCAACCGGTCTCCACCGCGCTGAGCAGACAGCGAATCTTCCAGTGAATACACGAACCGCCCAGGTCGAGAGAGGCGAACCATGGTCACCGAGATCCACGTTCAACTCCTGGAACGGGCCGTCATTTCGCTAAACCTCGCCTCGGCGCTTTCCATAGGCGCGTTCATGCGCTGATCAACCTACCCTGCCCTCCGTGGCGAACCGCGCGAGCTTCTCTGAATGCTCGGCGTGCAACCTGCAGCACATCCCGACTACGAGGCTGGCCATACGATCACCGGTGCGCTTCAGCCGTTTGAGCCAAGCTCAGCAGAATCGGACCATGGAGGCCAAACCACTGAATGTGACAAACAGTCTATAGACTGTGCACATCTCTTCCGCTGGTCGCCCCGTCTAGACGCGCGATTACCATCAGCTAGGGCACTCTGGTACCGCAAGGCCACGCTCATCACGTGCCAGAACCTCAGGGACCAC
The DNA here is from genome assembly GCF_053346035.1 of Methylobacterium sp. A54F. Taxonomy (NCBI): domain Bacteria; kingdom Pseudomonadati; phylum Pseudomonadota; class Alphaproteobacteria; order Hyphomicrobiales; family Methylobacteriaceae; genus Methylobacterium; species Methylobacterium sp. A54F. The sequence continues at coordinate 8,287 of NZ_JBKFBF010000025.1, forward strand.
TCAATGCCGACCGCGCGCGATGCTCAACGACAGGATTTGCGGCCACCAATGAGGCGCTCCTCACAAGCAATTCGAAAGAAAATATCTGTATGGATCCGGCTCCCTCCGAACCCATCTGCACTTATCTGACTTGTCTTAGCCCTGGTATTCCGGAAAAATTTGCCTCCATAATTATGGTGTGCAGGAATTCCATGGCTGTCCGCCTGTCTCCGTGAATGGGGCCTATCTGGCCCCGCCCGCACTCGGGTCAACGGGGGCTTGGTGTCAACAGGGGCTTGGGGTCACCGGGTGCTCGGATCAACGGGTGCTTGAGACGACGGGCGCCCGGTTGCGCCGCCGACCCCAGCCGGTAGAACGCGCGGGACCCTCCTCGCCCGACGGGAGCCCGACCCCATGCGCACCGAGACCTCCCCGACGATCCGCCTCGAGGATTACCGGCCGAGCGACCACCTGATCGACCGGGTCGATCTCGACGTGCGCCTTGCCCCCCACGCGACGCGGGTCACCGCCACGCTGGCGCTGCGCCCGAACCCGGCGGGCGAGGCGGGCGCGCCCCTGGTGCTCGACGGCGACGGCCTCGTGCTGGCCGGCCTCGGCCTCGACGGGAGCCCGCTGCGGGCCGAGGCCTTCACCGCCACCCCCGACAGGCTGACGATCGCCGAGCCGCCGCAGCGGCCCTTCGCGCTGACGATCGAGACGGAGCTCGACCCCAGCGCCAACACGAAGCTTATGGGCCTCTACCGGTCGAGCGGCGTCTACTGCACGCAGTGCGAGGCGGACGGCTTCCGGCGGATCACCTACTTCCTCGACCGGCCGGACGTGCTCTCGGTCTACACCACCCGGATCGAGGCGGAGCGCGCGGAGGCTCCGGTGCTCCTCGGCAACGGCGACCCGGTCGAGACCGGGGACGTGCCGGGCACGGACCGGCACTTCGCCGTCTGGCACGACCCGCACCCGAAGCCCGCCTACCTGTTCGCCCTGGTCGGCGGCCGGCTCGACCACGTCGCGACCGACTTCACCACCATGGAGGGCCGCGCCGTCCGCGTCGCCGTCTACGTGGAGCCCGGCAAGGGGGAGCGCGCGGGCTACGCGCTGGATGCCGTCGTGCGCTCCATGCGCTGGGACGAGACGGCCTTCGGCCGCCCCTACGACCTCGGGGTGTTCAACGTCGTCGCCGTCTCCGACTTCAACATGGGCGCGATGGAGAACAAGGGCCTCAACATCTTCAACGACAAGTACGTGCTCGCGAGCCCCGAGACCGCGACCGACGCGGACTACGCCAACATCGAGGCGATCATCGCCCACGAGTACTTCCACAACTGGTCGGGCAACCGCGTCACCTGCCGCGACTGGTTCCAGCTCTGCCTGAAGGAGGGCCTCACGGTCTTCCGGGACCAGGAATTCTCCTCCGACATGCGCTCCCGCGCCGTCCATCGCATCGGCGAGGTGCGCAACCTCCGCGCGCGCCAGTTCGCCGAGGACGCGGGGCCCCTCGCCCATCCGGTGCGGCCCCGCGCCTACACGGAGATCAACAACTTCTACACGGCGACCGTCTACGAGAAGGGCGCCGAGATCGTGCGGATGCTGCGCACCCTGATCGGCCCCGCGGCCTTCCGGGCGGGCATGGACCGCTACTTTGCCGAGAACGACGGGCGCGCCGCGACCGTCGAGGACTTCCTCGCCGCCTTCGCGGCCGAGAGCGGGCAGGACCTCTCGGCCTTCGCGCAGTGGTACGCGTGGCCCGGCACCCCGCGGGTCGCGGTCGAGGGCCGCTACGACGCGCAGGCCCGGACCTACGACCTCGCCTTCCGCCAGAGCCCGCCTCCCGGCGCGCCGCCCCTCGTGATGCCGATCGCCCTCGGCCTCGTCGGCCCGGACGGCCCCCTGCCCGGGGCGCGCTGCCCCGCGGTGGTCGAGGGCGTCTTCGTGCTGGATTCGCCGACGCGCACCCTCCGCTTCGAGGCGGTCGATGCGCCCCCGGTCCCGTCCCTGTTCCGGGGCTTCTCGGCGCCGATCCGGCTGGAGAGCGATCTCGGGGACGCGGAGCGCCTGACGCTCCTGCGCCACGACACGGACCCGTTCAACCGCTGGCAGGCCGCGCAGGGCATCGCCATGCGGCTCGTCCTCGCCGGCGCGGGCGCCGACCCGGCGGGCGGAGAGGCCTTCGCGGAGGCGCTCGGCGCCTTCCTGGATGCCGAGGCCCTCGGCGACCCCGCCTTCGCGGCGCTGATGCTCGCCCTCCCGAGCGAGGGCGACGCCGCCACGGAGCGGGGCCGCGACGTCGACCCCGACGCGATCCGCGCCTCCCGCGAAGCCCTGCGGCGCCGGCTCGGGCACGTGCTGGGCCCGCGCCTCGAGGCCTTGCGCGACGCGCTCGCCGACGCGCCCGGCACCCCGTTCTCGCCCGATGCGGCCTCAGCCGGCCGGCGGGCCCTGCGCAACGCCGCCCTCGACCTGATCGCCGTCGCCGACCCGGCGCGCGGCGCGCGCGCGGCCACCGCGCAGTTCGAGGCCGCGACGACCATGACGGACCGGCTCGCGGCGCTCTCGACCCTGGCGCTCATGCCGGGCGAAGCCCGCGAGACGGCGCTGGACACCTTCGGACAGGCCTACGGACACGAGCCGCTCGTGCTGGACAAGTGGTTCGCCATCCAGGCCCTGATTCCCGAGGACGGCACCCTCCAGCGGATCGCGCGCCTGCGCGAACACCCGGCCTTCGCGATGACGAATCCGAATCGGGTCCGGGCGCTCATCGGGAGCTTCGGGCACGGCAACCCGACTCAGTTCGCGCGGGTCGACGGCGCCGGATTCGCCCTCGTCGCCGACACGGTTGGTGCCCTCGATGCAACAAATCCGCAGGTTGCAGCCAAGCTTCTGACGGCCTTCGGCGCGTGGCGGATGCTGGAGCCCGCAAGGTCCTCTGCGGCCGAGGAAATTCTGCGCGGGCTGAGGGGCCGCGAGGGCCTCTCGCGGGACGTCTCGGACATTCTCGGCCGCATGCTGAAATCTTAGTTAACTCACTGTTAACAGATCAAAATTTCGATTTGGACCGCCGGCACGGCGGGTCCCTGCTAAGGCGCCTCCTGTCAAGTCCCGGGCCCACAAAGCCGTGGACAACCGCGGGTCGGGAATGATCATATAGCTGCGATTCGGGGCCGGCGTTCTTGGCGCTCCGGAGCACTCCACGCGAGCGACGAGGTCGACCATGCCGGAGGCGGATTCCGCTTCCCTCTCCGCGCGCGCGGATACGATTCTTGGCATCCACCGGCCGTCGCCCGCCGCGCACGTTCGCTTCGTCCAGGCCGAAGCGTGGCTGCGCTACGCGGTGCCGGCCCTGGTCGCGACGTTCCTGGCCTGCCTGTCGGGCGTCGCCTTCCTGCACCTCCAGACCCAGCGCGACGAGATCCTGACCCATGCCGTCGCCGACGTGGATGCCTTCACGCGCCTCGCCGCAGCGGCGCTCGGGGATCGGCCCGTCGAGGCAGAGGCCGTCGCGCGGCTGAGCGCCCTGATGCCGGACGGCGGACCGCCGGGCCGCCAGGTCCTCCTCGTCACCGGCAACGAGCGGATCCTCGCGGCGCATCCGGCACTGCCGAAGCACGTCGAGACCCTGGCGCAGGTGCTCGGCGAGGCCGAGGCGCTCTCGACGCTGGGGGAACGCGCGGGCGTGATGGTCCTGACGCTCGCGGACGGACGCGAGACCCTCGCCTCCATGCGCCGGATCTCCGGCGGCACCGGCCGGATCGCGGTGCTGCAATCCGTCGAGGCGGCGACCGCGAGCTGGCGTCGCCGGGCCCGCCATCAGGCGATCCTGCTCGGGGCCGCGAGCCTCGTGATCGTGGGCATCGCCCTGGCCTACGCGCTCCAGACCCGCCGGGCACAGGCCGCGGATCGCCTCTGCGAGCAGATTAAGCAGCGCCTCGACACGGCGCTCGGCCGCGGCGGCTGCGGCCTCTGGGACTGGGACATCCCCCGCGGGCGGATCTACTGGTCCGACTCGATGTATGCGCTCCTCGGCTACCGGCGGGAGCGGGAGTTCCTGTCCTTCGGCGACGTCAACGCCCTCGTCCATCCCGACGACGGCGACCTCTACAGCCTGGCCCGGGGGCTCGCGGCGAGCCAGACCACCGTGGACCACGCCTTCCGCATGCGGGGGGCGAACGGCACCTACACCTGGCTGCGCACGCGCGCCGAGATCGTGCCGGACACCGCCGACGGCGGCCGCCACCTCGTCGGCATCGCGGTCGACGTGACCGAGCAGCGCAACCTCCTCGAATCCACCGCCACCGCCGACATGCGCCTGCGCGACGCGGTGGAGGCGATCTCCGAGGCGTTCGTTCTCTGGGACACGAGCAACCGCCTCGTCCTGTGCAATTCAAAGTTCCGTCACCTGCACGCCCTCAGCCCCGAGGATGCCCAGCCCGGCCGCCGCTACGGCGAGATCATGGGGCGGGGGGTGCTGCCGCGGATCCGCCGCGAGATGCCCGACAGCGAGCCTGCCGGCGCCACCGCCCGCACCTTCGAGGCGGAGCTGACGGACGGCCGCTGGCTGCAGATCAGCGAGCGGCGCACCAAGGACGGCGGCTACGTCTCGGTCGGCACCGACATCACCAGCCTGAAGCGGCACCAGGAGCAGCTCGTCGCCTCCGAGCGCGAGCTGATCGAGACCGTGAAGGATCTCAAGCGCTCCCGCCGCACGCTGGAGGTCCAGACCCAGCAGCTCGCCGACCTCGCCGAACGCTACCTCGACCAGAAAGCGGCGGCCGAGTCCGCCAACCAGACGAAATCCGAGTTCCTGGCCAACATGAGCCACGAACTGCGCACGCCGCTGAACGCCATCCTGGGCTTCGCGGAGCTGATGGAGAGCGAGGTCTACGGCGCCCTCGGCTCGCCCCGCTACACCGAGTACTGCCAGGACATCCGCACGAGCGGCCACTACCTGCTCTCGGTCATCGACGACATCCTGAACATGTCCCGCATCGAGGCGCAGCGTGTCCGGCTGGTCCGGAGCGAGTTGCCGGCCCGGCGAGCGGTGGACACCGCCGTCAAGCTCGTCGCGGAAGCCGCACGGGCGAAGTCGATCACGGTGAGCGTCGATCTCAAGGCCGGCCTGGCGCTCCTGGCCGACGAGCGGGCGGTCCACCAGATCCTCAGCAACCTCCTGCAGAACGCCGTGAAGTTCACCCCCACGGGCGGGCGGGTGATCGTACGGGGCCGCCCGGCGGGCGATCACGTCCACCTGTTCATCGAGGACAGCGGCATCGGCATTCCGAAGGCCGCCCTGCCGAAGCTCGGCGAGCCCTTCGCGCAGGTCGAGGCCAACCTGACCCGGAGCCACAAGGGCTCGGGCCTCGGCCTCGCCATCGCGCGCTCGATGGCGGAGATGCACGGCGGACGCCTGCGCATCCGCTCGGAGGAGGGGCTCGGCACCATCGTGCTGGTGCGCCTGCCGGCCCCGACCCGCGAGCGCCTCGAGGTTCTGGCCATGGAGGCCGGCTCGCAGCAGACCCTGGCCGCGCTCCGCGAGGCCTCCGGCGCCTCCGTGCGCCCGAGCCCGCACCAGCCCGCGGTGGTGTGAGCCGAGGCGGTCCGATATCGTCCCGGCCGTCCTACGGGAGGAGATCGGGATGAAGGCCCTAACCCTGCGCCAGCCCTTCGGGCTCGATCGCATCGCGGTCGCGGACCGGCCCGATCCCGGTGATCCGGGACGCGGCGAGATCCGAGTGCGGCTGCACGCCAGCTCCCTCAACTACCACGATTACGCCGTGGCGACGGGCGCCATTCCCACGCAGGACGGACGCATCCCGATGTCCGACGGGGCGGGCGTCGTCGAGGCGGTGGGCGCCGACGTCGCCGAGTTCGCCGCGGGCGACGCGGTGGTGTCCTGCTTCTTCCCGACCTGGCTCGACGGCGCGCCGCCGGTGGCCGACTTCGCGACGACGCCCGGCGACGGCGTCGACGGCTACGCGCGCGAGGCGGTTTGCGTCCCCGCGGCCTGGTTCACGCGCGCCCCGCGAGGCTACAGCCACGCCGAGGCCGCCACCCTCACCACGGCCGGCCTGACCGCGTGGCGCGCGCTCGTGGTCGACGGCCGCATCCAGGCGGGTGCCGACGTGCTCGTGCTCGGCACGGGCGGGGTCTCGATCTTCGCCCTCCAGCTCGCCAGGGCGATGGGTGCCCGGGTGATCGCGACCTCGTCCTCGGACGCGAAGCTCGAACGTCTGCGGGCGCTCGGCGCCGACGCTGTCATCAACTACCGGCGCGAGCCCGAATGGGGCCGGCGCGTCCTCGACCTCACGGGCGGCCGCGGCGTCGACCACGTGATCGAGGTCGGAGGCCCGGGCACCCTGGCGCAGTCGATCACCGCCTGCCGGATCGGCGGACATATCGCCCTCATCGGCATCCTCACCGGCTGGGAGGGCAGCGTGCCGACCGCGGCCCTGATGCTGCGCCACCAGCGCCTCCAGGGCCTCGTAGTCGGCAGCCGCAGGGAGCAGCAGGACATGGTCCGCGCCCTGGATGCGACGGGCCTGCGGCCGGTGATCGACCGGACCTTCCCACTCGACGCCCTGGCGGATGCGTTCCGGCACGAGGAGTCGGGGGCGCATGTCGGCAAGATCTGCGTGGAGATGTGAGGGCCTTGCGGCCGCTGGAATCGGGAGCAGGAAGCGGGACGCGCGGGGTCCGGCCGGCGTCCTAAGGCAGGGGCACGATCTCGTGGAGCCCTGCCATGCCGCCTGTCGTGAACCGTCCCATGACCGTGCCCGAATGGGCCATGCTGACCCTGCTCTCCGGGCTCTGGGGCGGCACCTTTCTCCTCACCCACGTCGCTCTCACGGCGCTGCCGCCCGTCACCCTCGTCGCGCTTCGGGTCGGGCTCGCGACCCTCGTGCTCAATCTGGTGCTGCCGCTCGCCGGCAAGCGCCTGCCGCGTGACCCGGAACGCTGGCGGGCCTTCCTCGGAATGGGCTTCCTCAACAACGCGGTGCCGTTCTGCCTCATCGCCTGGGGGCAGACGCACATCGCCTCTGGCCTCGCTGCCATCCTGAACGCCACGACGCCGCTCGCGACCGTGGTGATCGCCAACCTGCTCACCACGGACGAGCGGATGACCGGCAACCGGCTCGCCGGCGTGCTCGTGGGCCTCCTCGGCGTCACCGTGCTGGTCGGTCCGGCCCTGCTGACAGGGCTCGGCGGCGATAGCTTGGCGCAGATTGCCCTGCTCGGCGCTGCCGTGTCCTACGCCTGCGCGGGCGTGTTCGGCCGCCGCTTCGCGCGCATGGGGGTTGCCCCGCTCGTGGCGGCCACGGGCCAGGTCTCGGCCTCGTCGCTCCTGATCGTGCCCGTTGCCCTCGCGGTGGACCGGCCCTGGCAGTTGCCGATGCCGGGCCTAACGGTCTGCGCCGCGGTGCTCGCCATCGCCGTGCTCTCCACCGCCCTCGCCTTCGGGCTCTACTTCCGCATCCTTGCGACGGCGGGCGCGACGAACCTCCTGCTCGTCACCTTCCTGATTCCCGCCTGGGCGATCGCGCTCGGCGCAGGCGTGCTCGGTGAGCGGTTCGATCTCCGGCAGTGCCTCGGCGTGGCGCTGATCGGCTGCGGCCTCGTCGCCATCGACGGCCGGCTCGGCCGGCGGCTGTGGCGCTCGTCCCCCGCATGGTCGAGGCAGGCCTGCCGATGAAGGCAGCGGCGGTGCAGGGGAGAACCGGCTCTAACCGAGCACAGCCTCGAACGCCGCCCGCACGACCCGGCGTTCGTCCTCGAGCTGCGCGAGCAGCGCCTTCGTGTCCGGCAATCCGGCCGCGACCGCGAGGCGTGCGAGCGCCACGGGGCTCGCCGTCCCGGGATCGTCGCCCTCGACCATCAGGCGCTGCCAGTGGTGGATGTCGTCGAGGAAGCGGTATGCGGCCGCGAGGCGGTCCGCCGTCTCGCGCGGCAGCAAACCGTGTCCGGCGGCCCGATCGAAGACGGCCGACGCGTCCACCGCGGTGTCCGGCAGGATGTCCGGGTGCCGGGCGGCGTGTCCGAGCACGAGGGCCTGCACGAGGAAGTCGAGGTCGAGGAGGCCTCCCGGCGCGAGCTTCAGGTCCAACGGCCCGCCCTCGCCCTTCTCGCTCGCGATGAGGGCTCGCATCTCCCGCACGGTCGCGTTGACGACGGACGGATCCCGCCGACGGCAGAGGACCGAGCGGACCGTCTCGGCGATCTCGGTGGCGAGGCTCGCGTCGCCCGCGATCACCCGGGCCCGCGTCAGCGCCATTTCCTCCCAGGGCTCCGCTTCCTCGGAGAGGTAGCCCTGGAAGCTGCGCATCTGCGTCGCGATCATGCCCTGGCCGCCGCCGGGGCGCAGGCGCAGGTCCACCTCGTAGAGGCCGCCGCGGCGGGTCGGCGCGGTCAGCGCCGCCACGAGGCGCTGGGTCAGCCGGTTGTAGGCGACGGCGGCATCGAGGGGGCGCGGGCCGTCGCTGGTGCGATGCTCGGGGTCGAAGTCGTAGATCACCACGAGGTCGAGGTCGGACTCGGCAGTGAGCTGGCGCGCGCCGAGGCGGCCGAAGCCCAGCACGGCGATGCGCCCGCCCGGCACCGCGCCGTGGTCGGCCGCGAGGGTCTCGGTGACGGCCTCGAGCGCCGTGGCGACCGCCGCCTCGGCGATGCCCGAGAAGGCCGCTCCGGCGCCGGCGGGCGCGAGGATGCCGGAGAGGAGCCGCGCGCCGGTCACGAAGCGGAGCTGGCGAGCGGCGTCGCGGCTCCGATCGAGGAACTCCTCGTGCGCGGCGGGGCGGCCCAGCAGCGCGCGGAACTGCCCGGCCAAGGCCGCCGCATCGGTGGTGGGTTCCACGAAGGCCGGGTCGATTACCGCGTCGAGGACGTGGGGCGAGAACGCCACCGTGTCGGCGAGGCGCGGCGCCGTGCCGAGGAGGTCGGCAAAGAGCAGGCGCAGCCGCTCGTGCGAGCGCAGGATGGTCAGGAGCTCCACCGCCGCAGGCATCCGCCCGAAGGCGTTGTCGAGGGCGAGGAGCGCAGCGTCAGGGTCCGGCGTGCCGGAGAGGGCCTGCATCAGGACGGGCACCAGTTCGGTCAGCACTTCGCGCGCACGCGCGCTGCGCACGGCGGGGCGCCGCCCGAAGTGCCAGCCCCGCACCATCTCGATCGCCTTCGGGGGATCGCGGAAGCCGAGCTGGCTCAAGGTCGCAACGGTGCGGGGATCGTCCTCGGACCCGGTGAAGACGAGATCCCCCACCGCGGCCGTCAGCTCCGGTTCGGCTTCGAACAGCAGCGCGTAATGCGCCTGTACCCGCCGGGCATGTTTCAGGAGCGCCGCCTCGAAGGCGTCGCGATCCGCGTAGCCGGCAAAGCGCGCGAAGCGTTCGAGGTCTCCGGCCTCCGCCGGCAGCCGCTGTGTCTGCTCGTCGGCGACCATCTGAAGGCGGTGCTCGACGCCGCGCAGGAAGGTATAGGCGGCGGCCAGCTCGTCGCGGGCCTGCCCGCCGATCCAGCCCTCCGCGGTGAGCCCGGCCAGCATCTCGACGGTGCGGCGGCCGCGCAGGGCCGGGCGGCGGCCACCGAACACGAGCTGCTGCGTCTGCACGAAGAACTCTACCTCGCGGATGCCCCCCCGCCCGAGCTTGATGTCGTGGCCCGCCACCGCGAGGGTGTCGTGACCGCGGACCGCGTGGATCTGGCGCTTCATCGCGTGAACGTCCGCGATCGAGGCGAAGTCGAAGTACTTTCGCCAGACGAAGGGTGCGAGCCCGGCGAGGAACGCTTCTCCGGCCGCGATGTCGCCCGCTACGGCGCGAGCCTTGATGAAGGCCGCCCGCTCCCAGTTCTGCCCGAGGGATTCGTAGTAGCCGTAGGCCGAGTTGAGGCTCATGGCGGTCGGCGTCGAGCCCGGATCGGGCCGCAAGCGATAATCGACCCGGTGCACGTAGCCGTCGCCGGTACGCTCCTGCAGGAGTCGCGCGAGGCCCTGGGCGAGGCGGCTGAAGAACGGCGTCGGCTCCAGCCCTTCCTTGAGGGGCGCCCGCTCCGGATCGAAGAAGACCACCAGATCGATGTCGCTCGAATAGTTCAGCTCGCCCGCGCCGTGCTTGCCGAGGCCGAGCACCACGAGGCCGCACCCCGCCTGCGGCTCGGCCGGATCGATGGGATGGAAGCGGCCGGCCTCGGTCGCCTGGACCAGGAGCGCGTCGAGGCCCCCGCAGACCGAGGCGTCGGCGAAGTCCGAGAGGGCCCGGCACACCCTGTCGAGGTCCCACACGCCGCCGATGTCCGCCAGCGCCACGAGAAGCGCATGGGCAGCCCGGTTGCGGCGGAGCCGCACGCCGACCACGGCGAGGTCCACCGCCTCGCCCGGCCGTGGCCGCCCGGCAGCGCGCTGATCGGCCACGAGTGCGGCGCTCGACGCTGCCGGATCCCCGTCGAGGAGCTGCGCGAGGCGGTCGGGGTCCCGGAAGGCGAGCCCCCACAGGAAGGGGGAATGGTCGGCAAGGCCGAGGAGGAGGCTTCGGGTCGGTGGATCCCCGGCGATGCCGGGCCGCGCCGCCTCCAGCTCGGCGAGCCGCCCGGCCGCGGCCTCCGGATCGGCGAGGACCGGCGCCGCCGCGAGGCGCGCCCGCAGGCTCTCCCGAACGCTCATGCCCGCTTCCTCCTAGGTCGAACCTTCCGCGAGGGCCGGCAGGGTTAGCACGACGGCGAGGCCCGGGGCATTGTCTTCGAGGGTGAGGGAGCCCTGGTGGAGGCGCACCACGGCGTTGACGAGGCTGAGGCCCAGGCCGAAGCCGGGCCGCGAGCGCGCCGCCTCCAGCCGCACGAAGCGGTCGAGCACCCGCTCGCGCTCGCCTTCGGGAATGCCGGGGCCCTGGTCGGCCACCCGCAGCACGATCGCCCCCCCGGCCTGCCGGGCGGAGAGCGCGATGCGGCCCCCGGGGCGATCCCCCGTCGCTCCGTACTTGATGGCGTTGTCGATGAGGTTCGCGAGCGCCTGCCCGATCAGCTCGCGATTGCCGTACAGCGTCAGCCCGTCCGCGACGGCGAGATCCAGGTGCAGGCCGCGCTCCTCGGCCAGGGCCTCGTAGAGTTCGGCGACGCCGCCCACGGCACGGGTGAGGTCGAAGGGCGCCATGATCTCGCGGGCGTTGCCCGCTTCGAGCCGCGCGATCATCAGGAGCGCATCGAAGACCCGGATCAGCCCGTCGCTCTCCTCGATCACGCCGTCGATCGCGAGGCGCAGGGCCTCGGGCGAGTCGGCCGTGCGCAGCGCCTCGTCGGCTCGGTTGCGCAGGCGCGTGAGCGGCGTCTTCAGGTCGTGGGCGATGTTGTCCGACACCTCGCGCATGCCGCGCATCAGCTCACCGATGCGCTCCAGCATGGCGTTGAGGTTCCGGGCGAGACGGTCGAGCTCGTCCCCGTTGCCGGCGACCGCCAGGCGGCCGTCGAGGTCGCCCGCCATGATGCGTCGCGTCATCTCCGTCATGGCGTCGACCCGCCGCAGCACCCGGCCGGCCACGAAGGCGCCCCCCGCGACGCCGAGCACCACGACCAGGACGAGGGAGGCCCCGAAGGTCCGGCTGATCACCCCGCGCAACCGGTCCCGCTCCTCGGTGTCGCGTCCGACGAGGAGGCGGAAGCCCCCTGGCAGGGTGAAGATGCGCATGATGGCGCGATGGCCGAGCCCCTCCTCGTGGTTGCCGCGGCTGTAGGACGACTCGACCTGCCCCGGCGAGGCAAGGATGCGCGCGGGCACCTCGCCGACATTGCCGACGACGTGCTCGCCGGCCGCCGTGGTCACGAGGTAGAGGGAGGCGCCCGGCTCGCGGGAGCGGCGCTCGACGACGCTGATCAGGCGCCGAAGGCCCCCGGCATTGTACTGCTCCGACAGCCCGTTGATTTCGGCGTCGATGGTGGAGAGGATCTGGTCGTCGAGAACGCGCCGGGCGCTCCAGGCGACGTAGCCGAGGGCGAAGACCGCGAGGGCCGCGAACACCACGAGGTAGGCGATCGAGAGCTTGAACGCCGTGGTGCGGAAGAGCTTCTGCAGGCGCGCGAGCGGGCCCTCGACCGCCTGCGTCACGACGGGCCGAACGCCGCGCCGCGCGCATCCTCGACCCGCACCATGTAGCCGGCGCCCCGGATGGTGTGGATGATCGGGTGCTCGAAGCCCCGATCGACCTTGGAGCGCAGGCGCGAGACGTGGACGTCGATGACGTTGGTCTGCGGGTCGAAATGGTAGTCCCAGACGTGCTCCAGCAGCATCGTGCGGGTCACCACCTGCCCGGCATGGCGCATCAGGTACTCGAGCAGGCGGAACTCGCGAGGCTGCAGCACGATCTCGCGGCCCTCCCGGGTCACCCGGTGCGAGAGCCGGTCGAGTTCCAGCGCCCCGACGCGGTAGGTGGTGGCCTCCGCCGCCCCCGGCGCGGCCCGGCGGCGCGCCAGCACCTCAGCCCGGGCGAGCAGCTCGGAGAAGGCGTAGGGCTTCGGCAGGTAGTCGTCGCCCCCGGCCCGCAGACCCTTCACGCGGTCGTCGACCTGGCCGAGCGCGGAGAGGATGAGCACCGGTGTCGCCACCGCCTGCTCGCGCAGGGACCGGATCAGCGAGAGGCCGTCGAGCTTCGGCAGCATGCGATCGACGATCAGCACGTCGTAGTCGCCCTCGCGGGCGAGCGCGTAGCCGTCCAGCCCATCGCCGGCGCTGTCGGCGACGTGGCCCGCCTCGCGAAAGGCCTTGACCAGGTAGGCGACGGCTTCGCGATCGTCCTCGATGATCAGGAGACGCATGACACCGGTTCCACGTCTCCGATCCATAGGGCCGCGGGCCGTGCGCGGAAAGGGCATGGCGCGCCGGCTGGGATCCATGATCCGCCAGATGATCGACCAGGGAGCCTTACCTCAGCCTCGCGGCAGGATGAACGATCCGTAAGTTCGTTCAGGCACCCGGCCGCCGTGCGTAGACCTCGGCGGCCGCATCCGCATGGACCCGTGCCCAGCCCGCGCCACGGCTCAGGTGACGGGCATCGTCCGATCCGGTGCGCACGAGGGCCCAGGTCACGCCGGATCGATCGAGGAGATCGAGGAAGGACCCGTCGTCCTGCGCGGCGAGAGCTTCCATCAGCGTGCGCGTGAAGCCGCCGAGGAAGAGTTGGTCGGTCCGCCCGTCGATGAAGGTCCTCACACCCGCTCCGATCAGGAAGCCGCCGAAATCGTAGTGGTTGTAGACGGGCCCCGCCGTCAGGCCGCGCGCCCGGGCCGCGTCCAGGGCGGCGACCGGCGTCACGTCCGGGTCGGGTGCGACGGGACGGATCAGGGCGACGGCGCAGACGAGGCCGAGGCCCAGGGGCGCGAGTCCTCCGAGTCGCGCCTCGATCGGGGCCTGGGCCGGCGCTTGGGGAGGCCTCCCGGCAGCGAGGGCCGGCCACAGGCGCGCCAGCGGTGCCGCGACGAGGACCGGTGCGATCAAGGCGTAGAGATCGAGGAAGCGCGCGTGCCTGATCGCCATGGTGGCGAGGAGCGCGAGGAGCAGCACCCGCCACAGGTGACGTCCCGGCTCGCGCAGCACCAGCAGGGCCGGTAGCGCCAGCATCACTACGCGCGTGCCCGCGCCCGCCGCATCGAGGGGCAGGGGCTGCCACTCGGTGATGAAGGGCAGCGGCTCGCCGGTGCCGAACAGGCTGGCGGTGATCCATATCGCGTGGGCGCCGTAGGGCGTCAGGCAGGCGGCGAACGGGCAGCCGGCGAGGAAGACGCCCCAGCGCAGGAGCATCGCCCGGCGTTGCCCGCTCGCGGCGCCTGCGACGGCCTCCGCGGCCATGAGGCCCGCGACCGGGAAGGCGATGGTGAAGCCGGCATGGAGGTTCGCCCAGAGCGCGAGCACGACGAGGAGCGCCCAGGGCGGGCCCGCCCGACGCTCCACGGCGTCGACGAGGCCGCAGGTCCACAGGACCACGAGCGGAAACGTGAGCAGGTGCGGCCGGGCCAGGAGGTGGGGCGCGGTGGCGAGGGCCGCGACCAGGGTGATGCCGAGCGCGGCGCTCCAGATCAGGCGTCGCGCGAGCCAGGCGTGCAGCAGCGCGAAGGCCCCCGCCGCGGAGACGCCGGCGAGGAGGACCACGCCCGGCCAGCCGAGGAAACGGTGGGCGATCGACAGCAGGAGCTGCGAGAGCCACTCCTTCGCGATCCAGGGGGCGCCCGCGAAGGTGTGCGAGAACGGGTCGGTCCAGGGCAGCGCGCGGTCGGCCAGGATGCGATCGCCCACGGCGACGTGCCACTGGGTATCGGGGTCGTTGAGCAGGGCCGCCCCTTGCAGGGTGAGGAACGCGAGGATGCCGAGGAAGAGGGCGACGCTCGCGCCGGGACGCGACCGCCGGTCCGGCATGGAGCGAGGCAGGGCAGCGGTCTCGGCCATGCGAGGATCTCGGCGGGAGGACCCACACCGTGCCGGGCAGCGCTGAAGATCGGCTTAAGCCCTCCGTCGCGGCCGGAAACCATCGTGCGTCCCGCCGTGTTGCGGCTAAGGTCCTTCAGTCGAGGAGCGATGGTGGCCGAGCACACGACATCCACAGCAGGGAAGGTGTTTCTCGCCCGGCGCCGCGCCAGCCCGGTCATCCTCAGGCACCTGCGACCGGCCCTCAAGGCGCTCTCGGCACCCCATCCGGGCCTGTGGGCCCTCGTCGCGCTCCTGATCGCCGCGGATCTCGCCTGGCTGTCGCTCGCGCGGATCACCGTGGCGCCGCTCGGGCTCGCGGTCCTGACTGGAACGGTGAGCCTCCTCCTCGGGGCTTCGCTGTTCTGGTCGCTGGTGAAGCCGGAACCGATCCTGCGGGCGATGGCCCTTTCGAGCGCCTTCCTGCTCGCCTTCACGGGAGCGGTCGGCGTGCTGCACGAGCTTGCCGCGACGCTCGCACTTCCGCTCGCCGACCCATCCCTGGCGCGGATCGAGGCTGCCCTCGGATTCGACTGGGTCGGCTATCTCGGCTGGCTCGAGGATCACCCGCACCTCGGTTGGATCCTGGCGCTCGCGTACCATTCGAGCGGGCCGCAGATCGGGGTGGTGGTGATCGCGCTCAGTGCGACGCGGCGCTTCGCCCGGCTCTGGGCCTACCTGCAGTTGTTTGCCGTGCTGCTCACCGTGGTGGTTGCCATTGCGGCGCTGGTGCCGGCAGTCGGTCCCTACGCGTATTATCGGCCTGGCGCCCTGCCCCCAGAGGGGATCGAGACGGTGGGGGCGCTCTGGCACCTCGACGCGCTGGCGCGACTTCGGAACGGGACGATGCCGGTTATCGCACTCAGCGAGATGCGCGGCCTCGTGACCTTCCCGTCGTTCCACGTCTGCCTGGCCATCATCACGGCCTGGGCGCTCGCGCCGATCCCGCTGCTCGGGCCGGTCGCGATCGCGCTGAACCTGACGGTGGCCATCGCGACGTTGAGTGCGGGCGGCCACTACCTGCCCGACCTGATCGCGGGCGCCCTGCTCGCACTCGGCGCGCTCGCATCGAGGTGGCGCAACGCGCCGAGCCTTGAACGCGAAAAGGCCGCCCGGTGAGGGGCGGCCTTTTGCGGTAGTGGATCGTGTCGAGGGGATGCTGGATTGCGCTGTGCGGGCCTGGCGGCGACCGACTCTCCCGTGCCTTGAGACACAGTACCATGGGCGCTGGTGCGTTTAACGGCCGAGTTCGAGATGGGATCGGGTTTGGGGCACACCGCTCAGGCCACCAGGCCGGCGCAGCGCAATCGTAGCGTTCGGCAAGCTCAGGTCTTGTCTGTGTTCGTGTGTGCTTGTGCGGACATGGATCACGAGAGCGATCAAGCCGATCGGGCGATTAGTACCGGTCAGCTCAACGCGTCACCGCGCTTGCACATCCGGCCTATCGACGTGGTCGTCTTCCACGGCCCTCAAGGGAGTTCT
>NZ_JBKFBF010000026.1:0-19860 GCF_053346035.1 Methylobacterium sp. A54F
ACTGGCAACGCCGACGAGACCGGGAGTACTGCACCCTACCGCATCAGCCTCTGGGGCGGCGACGACACGGCGGCCGGGGTGATCGGTGACGACATTATCCTGGCGAATTCAGGCAACGACCTGATCTTCGGCCAGGCGGGCAGGGATGCGATCTTCGGCGGCCTGGGCAACGATACGCTGTTCGGAAACCAGGATGCGGACACGCTTTACGGAGGCCAGGGAACGGACCTCCTGTACGGCGGGCAGGGGGAGGACGTCCTGTTCGGCAACCTCGGTGACGATGTGCTCTACGGCAATCTCGGGGCGGATCTCATCTTTGGAGGACAGGGCAACGATACGCTCTTCGGCGGTCAGGACAACGATGTCCTGCGGGGGGACAGGGGTGACGACACCCTCTCGGGCGACCGCGGTGACGATTTACTCGACGGTGGTGCGGGCGCGGACTGCTACGTCTTCCAGTCGGGTGGTGGGCACGACTCGATCCTTGGCTTCGACGCGTCTGCGGGCGACCGCATCGACCTGGGCGGCCAAGCCTACACAGTTGGCCTCACATCCGGCGGTGATGCGAGGCTGCTGCTTTCCGGCGGCGGAACGGTCGATCTCATCGACGTCCGTCCCAGCCAGGTCGCGCCCGCATTCTTCCGATAGGCTGAAGGCGATTCCCGTCCCATCACCGGCACCGCACCCCGGCTCAGGCCTGGGTGGCTGGCTTCAGGATTGCGGCCACGCTCGACGCCTGTGCCTGCCAGCGATCGCTGCGCCGGGCATCCAGCTGGAGAGTCTGGGTGGCGCTGGCGTAGCACCGGTAATCCTTGAGGACCGCCCGACAGGCGTCACCGATCGCCTCCGGGGAATTGTCCACGAACAGGCCCGCACCGAACAGAGAGCGGAGGAGGGAGGTGTCGCTGATGATCATCGGTTTGCCGAAGCCGACCGCTTCGCTCGCGGCGCTGAGCTGGATGCCGTCTTCCGTCGTCAGGCAGAGCATCCCGAGGCTACCGGCGATCAGGCGTTCGTAGGCATCCGCTTCGAGGAAGCCGGTGAGTCTGAAGTTTGGCGGCAGATCCGTCGGCAGGCTGCGCTTGGCGGCGCTGCGGCTGTCTCCGGTAGCCAGGAAGTCGATCTCCGGCACGAGCCGGGCCGCCGCGATGACTTCCAAGACAGGCTCGTCGCGGGAGAACGAGCATGGCATCACCACGTAGGGGCGCTCTGCGCTCCCGGCTGCCGTAGTCGGAGCGATATCCGGCGTCCGATCCTCCAGGACGCGGACGCGGTCCGCCGAAAGGCCTTTCTCGACGGCGAACGTGCGCATCATCTCGTTGTGGACGATGACGATGTCGAAGGTGTTCAGCAGGCGCCGCGTCATCGGCACAGCCAGCCAGAACCTTGAGAGCGAGGCATTGTGAAGATCGGCGACGATCTTCATGCGGTGCCAGCGGAGCAGGCGGCCGAGCCAGGCGATGTGAACGAGGACGTTCGGGGGCGCCTGGATCCAGAGGACGTCAGGCTTGTGCCTGACGATCTGCGCAAGGGTGCGTAGCGCCTGGATCGGATAGCCCACGGTCGCCTTGACGACCCGATGACGGGTTACGGGCCGCATGAATTGAATGTCGTACCCGAAATACGTCCGCATCGTGATGGGCCGACGCTGATACCGCGTCCAGGCCACGTACAGCTGGTTTCGCTGCCGCATGATAAACCCCCAAGGTTCGCGGATTCGGCCGTGATACGCTCGGGCTTGGGCCGAGTCATGATTTCGTTCACGCTACGCAATCTGCTGTCGCGGCGGGACCGTTTCACAGCCCCCAGCACGGCCGAGTGAACCACACTCCACGACACCGGCTCGGCGGTGGCACCGCAAAGGGGTGCCCTGCTCGCAATCAATGAACCATCGACTCCCTGCAGCGCAATCGTTTCCGGAGATGAAGCAAGGTTTAGGCTCAGAGAGTGTGCGGGTTCGTATCCCGCTCATGGAAAGGTTTTCCATGGGTCAGGCAAAAATCTCGACATGATCGTCGGACATGAGCAAGCATGTGAGCTTCCCGGTGTAGAAGGCGCCCGTGTCGATGTTGATACGGTTCGGAAGAAATTCGACGTCGGTGACGGGTGAGTGGCCATGGATGATCAATGCTCCGTGGTTCGCATCGGAAGACAGGAACGGCTCGCGGATCCAGAGGAGATCCTCCGCGCGCTGCTGCTCCAGCAGGACTCCGGGCCTGACGCCGGCATGAACGAAGTACATCGCACCGAGCCGCAGGCCGAGCGGCAGTGACTGGAGGAAGGCGAGGTGCTCGGCGGGCAGCGCTGAGGGCAGGTCCGCGTGCTCGCACTCACCGATCGGTGGGGACACGCCGTATGATGCGAGCGTATCGGATCCGCCGGCGTCGAGCCATCGTTGCAAACACGCGCGGTCGCGGATCGCATCCAGCATCATGACTTCGTGGTTGCCGCGCAGGCAGACAATCCGACGGCGACGCCTGCGGGTCAGCAGCATCGCGATCACAGATCTCGAGTCGCGGCCGCGATCCACGTAGTCTCCGAGGTAGATCTCCATAGGAGGTGCAATACCCAGTACGGCGGTGCGTAGGTCCAGGCCTGCGTGCAAGCGCGCGAGGAGGTCCGCTCGGCCGTGAATGTCGCCGAAGACCGCAACTTCTTCGCCATCGAGTGCAGGGGTGTAGACGATATCGTGATCGACAATTGGGCGGCGCTGCTCCCCATCTCTCCGGCCCGTCAGACCGTGAAGTCCGCTGCGCATCAGGCGGCTGGCGAAAGGGTCCATCGCTCCATCAGCTTCTTGGTCAACGGGTCGAGGAAGTCGAAGGCGCCCGTCTCGAGGAAGGAGGTGAAGTGTGTCGGTGCCTTCCAGCCATGTTCCGGTGCAGCCTCGAATCGAGCGCAGGCTTGAGCGAGGGCGCGCTTGATGGACTCGGGATCGATGTCATCGATCGAGACGATGTTGTCGTGGGTCGCAGCAAGGTCCTTGTGCGCGTAGCGGTTCGTGATCGTCAGGATGCCGAAATGTGCCATCTCCAGGGGCGGGTAGCTCGGATGGGGAGAGGCCATCAGGGAAAGGCCGACCGCCGTCGTCCGCAGGAGATCCGCGTAGCCCTCCAGCGACAGCTTTCCCAGCGAATGCATCGTCTGGTGCGGGCTGATCGGCATGGGCTTGTGCGACTCGCCTGCCGAGACGACCTCCCATTCCCGGAACTCTGGATGCTCCGTCGCCCATTTCCGCAAGCCGCTCAATGCGGCCGGAAAACAGTTCCGTGGCACCTTCGGCCTGCCGTAGACGAGAATGCGCTTGCGCTTCACCGGCGGCTCTCCGTCGAGGAAAGGCCTCAGGCTAGCTGACAGCCTGGGCTCGAACACGAAGCTTTGATCAGCGGCATGCCCCTGACTCTCGAAGTAAGCGTAAAGTTCTCGGCTGTTGAAGATTCCCCAGTAAGGGGCTGCGGGATTGTAGGCGGACCGGGCGATCATGTGGGTCGACGAGAATGGGTAGAATTGCGGTTCGTACTCCTGAATGAGGTAGAGGTAGGGTTGCGGTTGGGTCCAACCGAACAGTCGCGCCTGCTGCGCTGCGAGGGCCCGTACGTTCAGGGCAATCCAGCACGAATAGGCGAGGAAGAACTCGTTCGACCGTACGGTGATCACCGGCGTCTGGCGCGTGCGCGGCAGGATCTCTATACGGCCCGGATCGACTCCGCAGGCGCGGGCCTTCGCATCGACAACGCTCGCGTCATCAATCCGCTCGAAGTTGTCCACGATGATGCGAAGATCCGCGCCCGTTCGCCTGCCGAGTTCGAAGAAGATCTCCAGCCCGGTCGTGACTCCCCCGAAGGCCTTGCTCGGCGCGATACTGTTGATGAACAGAGACAGCCGCGGCCGCCCGCCTTCCTCAGCCACTGCTGTATAATCGTGCAGCACCACCTCCTCGTAGGGTGGTGGTGCGAGCCGATCGCGGGTCTCGATGAACAGGTTCAGGGCGCGATCCGGTGCATTCCGCTTTATGATCTCACGCAACGGCAGCATCGCGTTCCTCTAACGTGTTCGGAGCAAGCAGGTCTTTCATCGGCCCTTGCAGGCGATGCGCCGGTGGCACGAACGGCGGCACCGGCTTGGTTCAGGCCGATCGGGGGAGGCGTTCGAGGCGAGCCCGGATTGCGTCCGGGAACCCCGTCTCTCCGCGCAAGCCGGCCCACCAGCCGCGCAGGGCGAAGACGAAGTTCTGAAGCGAGCCGCCGCGGGCGTACTGAACGGTCAGCACGAGTGTGGTGAGCATGACGACGGGGAAGATCTGCGGAAAGAATCTCCGCGTCAGGAGCAGGCGTGCCCGCTCATCGAAATAGACCGACATCGGCGACTTGCGGCGGCGGTCGTTGCTGGATCCGATCGACGTGCCATGCGCGTGGATTACGACGGCATCGTGAGCGTAGCCGAGCCGGAACTGGCCGCGTCGCAGGCACCAATCGATTTCCTCGGCGTAAAGGAAGTAATCTTCGTGCATCAGGCCGACCGTTTCGATGAATTCGCGGGTCACCAGCATCGAAGCGCCCGAAACGTAGGTCTGTTCGCGCTCGATTGCCGCGACATTGACGGAGGCGTCGCTCTCGCAGTTGAGACCGATGTTGAAGCCACGGCCAAGCCAGCGCCGCCAACGACCGCCGTAGAGCTGGACCCGACCCGAATGCTTGAACACGAGGCGAGCCCCGACGATGCCCACGGTGCGGGCTTCGCAGCGCGCGAGCATCCGTGACAACGCGTCGGCCCTCGGCTCGGTGTCCGGATTCAATAGCCAGACCGCGGACCAATCCGGGTCATCTCGAATCGCAACAAGGATTTCGTTGACGGCAGCCGCAAAGCCGAGATTGCCTGCCGCCTGATGCAGCGTCAGTTCCCGCACGGCCGTGGTTGCATCCCGAGGCAGGAAGGTCCGGCATTCCAGGACACGCGCTGTCGCAGGCGAATGCGAACCGCCTGCGATCCAGTTCGGATCGTTCGCGAAGGCAGCGACAAGGTTCGAGAAGCTTTCCGCGCCTCCGTTCTCGCAGATATGGACGCGCATGGCCCGATGTTCGGATAGCGCCAGCTGTCCGACGCAGGTCGCGATGTCTTGGGCACAGCGGAAGCCGACGATGGCGACAACGACACTCCTCATTCAGACACCTTATCACCTGTTGCCTGGGATTGGCGTGCCTCGAAACCGGGACCGTCGCCGGCCGCTTCGGCGAGATAGGCGTCTGCAGGCGGCGGCAGGTGCCGGCGCCGGGATCGAACGGCCGCGGCGAACGCCTTGGAGCGTCTGAGTTCGGCGCTCGTGACAGGCAAGTTCAT
Organism: Methylobacterium sp. A54F; assembly: GCF_053346035.1. Classification (NCBI taxonomy): domain Bacteria; kingdom Pseudomonadati; phylum Pseudomonadota; class Alphaproteobacteria; order Hyphomicrobiales; family Methylobacteriaceae; genus Methylobacterium; species Methylobacterium sp. A54F. Next base: position 5,338 of record NZ_JBKFBF010000026.1, read on the forward strand.
GGGTCGACCTCCGCCATCGGCCGCAGTGTGACGGGCTTGTGGGCGGTCGGAACTCTGCGCGCTCCGGACCGGACCGGGACAGTGGGCGCCTTGGCAGGACTCGGCAGGTACTGAGCTTCGCTCAAGCCCGCCCGGATGCCGATGAGGAGCGCGAAGAGCGCCCAAGCCGATCCCCAGAAATGAACGGTGACGGATGCGAAGATCATCTGGATCAAGGCCACCGTGACTGCCTTGCGAGCGCGAGCCTTCCAGGGTTCGTCCGGGACCGGCAGTCGATGGGGTGCGATGACGAGGAACGCACCGAGTATCACCCCGATCAGGAGCGCGACGCCGCCGTAGCCGGCATGCAGCGCTTGGTTCAGCCAAAGCGCGTCGATGCTTGGCGTCATCGTGGACAAGCGGACCCACTCCTCGGTTCCGATCCCGATCAGCGGCGACGGGGCGATGCTGTAGGCGACCCATTTCCAGATCAGGAGACGGTAGAGACCCGTCTGCGGATCGAGCGTGACGACATTGAGCAGTTGCTCAACCGGATTGTCGAAGAAAATCAGTACGATGCCCAGCCCATAGGCAACCAGGACCGCGAGCGCGCACCAGCGCCAGCGCGCATTCGATAGGAGGTGGTCGTACCCCGCGAAGGCAGCGAAGATCAGGAAACTCAGGATCGGCGCCGAGGACAGCGCGATTGCGGTGCCGGCGAGACAGAGGCCGACGCAGAAGAGCCGCTGGCGGACGGACGTTGACATGAAATAAAAGAGTGGGGCGCAAATCGAAAAGAACATGCCGAAGAGGATGGCATGTTCGAGAGGGCCCCGCGCTCGGGCAATCCCAAAACGATACTGCGTCACGGCATCCACGCCCGGAATTGCGGAAGCGCCGCGTCCGAGCGCAGCAAGCACGTTCCTGCCAGCCGCGATATCCATCAAGCCGAGAACGAACATCAGCGTCACCACGATGGCCAGGACGTTGATGAAGCGCCTCATCGCAGCTTCCTCAGTGAAGAAAGACCGTCCGATGAGATAGGCGGCCAGGAACTCGACCGGATACACCCCGAGAAACGAGGCGAGGGCCGGGAAGCCCGCCGTCATGGTCAGCGCCAACCACATCCAGGCAACGAGGGCGAAGACGAGGGGGTCCGATGCCACCATGACGTAGCGTCCGCGCTTGGCCATGCGCGCGAGCCGCAGGAGCGCCGGCGCAAGGAGCGCGAGCAGTGCGAAGCGCAGCGTGGTCAGCGCGAGCCCGACCTTCAATACGACGGTCGAGGGTCCGAGAAAGCTCCCAAGCAGAACGATCGCGACGATGAAGGCGCTGCGCGTCGCGTGCCGGTGCGAGCCGGGTGCGGGGAGGCGCAGGGGTCCGCGAGGCGGGCGCGCAGCCCGATGACCGCGCGAGCGCGGGTTGCGCATGGCAGTCTCGTTCGCGGAGCCGGAGCCACTCAGGACCTCGTCCATGGCTACCTGGCTCTGCGAAGGAGCGGTGGGTCGCCGCGGTCCAACAACCGGAGGCGCGGGTGCGTCATCCCGCGCTCACAGCCGCGGTGGCGGAAGGCGGGCGGTGTCGTATACGGCCGTCACCGCACCCCCGACATAGATGTGCCAAGCCGGTCGCACGCCCAGTTCCTCCGCAAGCCGATCGAGCCGAGCCGCCGTCGCCCCGTCGCTGCGTGCCACATGAGGACGGGCGATATCGATCCACGCATAGGCGGACCGGTCCGCAGGTTTCTCCTGAGGGGTGCCGACGAGCGCAGCGATTCGGCTCGCGTCCTGGGCCGCTCCAGCACTGAAATCCACGAGGCGCGACAGGGAAGCACGTTCCTTCGCCGTCAGTTCGACGCCGTTCGCATCCGCGAAGCGGACGAGGATCATGAGGGGCAGCGTACCGAACTGCTGATACATCATCGCCCGTCGTCCGCGCTTCATCTCGGTGCGTAGAGCGCCCTCGTCGCTCACGTCGGCCAAGCCGCTCCGAAGCGCTTCGAGGGCGAAGGCCTTCAGCTCCTCATTCTGGGTGAGGGCACCGGTGTACGCGGCGGCGACCCCGACCCAGTAGAGGTGATTGGCCCCGAGCCGCGTGTAGGGATTGGGGTCCTTCGCCTCCGCCGTGGCGGAGAAGGCGAGGCGCTTCAGCCAAGGCAGAGCAGCCTCGCGCGCAGCGGCGATCTCGCCGTTCTCCGGGCCAGCCACCTTGAGGGCAACTGCCGCATAGGTCGTCAGTTGCCAAGCCTGGAGGACGATGGCTTGTCGCCGGCTCACCCTGTCATTCTGCTCTACATTCCCAAGCAGGGCGTTTGCGCGGGCCCAGGCGGCGAGCTGGCGCCAGACGCAGTGGGTGACGGCAGGGTCCGGTGGAGTATTCGCGATCTGACGATCGCCCATGCGCGCCAGTTGCAGGGCGAAGCCCTGCATCTGCTTCTCCCGATCCGCCGTGGCGGCGACCCGAGCCGGGTCGATCTTGGACTGGGTCGGATCCTTCGGGTCGTAACGCGACACGAACTGACTCATGTCGACGAGCGGCGGGGGAGGCTCGGGACACTGGAAGGGCGATGGCTTGCGGCCAAGCAGCGAGGCGGCGGCGCGTGCATCGAAGCCCGAGCGTATCGGCTCTGCCCTAGCCTGCACCACGACCGTGCCGACGCAGGCAGCGAACAGAGCTCCGGTCGAGATGAGCTTCACGATCGCCCGTTCGATAGGTGAGCTGCTTCGGTCGTTCCTGGGCCCCGCCTCGGAACGGTTGAGCCCGCGGGTATGGATGGGGTGTCCCGGCTCGCTGCCTGCCGAGAGGGCATCTTGTGAGCACGATGACGTTGCCGGCCTGCCTGAGCCGCGTTTCGACATCCCGACATCGGACCGATTGGCAGCGCGTCGATGTCGCGCGTGGGAGCAGACCGGAAATTCGATGATCTGCATGAGATGCACGCAAGCATTGTCAGTATGCATCGTGCTTCCAGACCTGGACGGTCGTCATTAGAATCGTTCGAATATCGAGCAGGATGCTCCAGTTGTTGATGTACCATAGGTCGTGCTCGACGCGCCGCTCCATGGATTGGATCGTCGACGTTTCGCCGCGGCAACCATGAACCTGTGCCCACCCGGTGATCCCGGGCTTCATATGGTGCCGATAGGCGTAGTGGGCGATCGAGGCGGAGTAGGTGCTGTCGTGCGCTCGCGCGTGGGGCCGGGGGCCCACGAGGGACATTTCGCCCCGCAGGACGTTCAGGAGTTGCGGCAGCTCGTCGATGCTGGTGCGACGCAGCAGGGCGCCGACCGGCGTGACCCGCGAGTCGTCGCGGGTCGCCTGTTCGATGACGGGGCCATCGTCCATGACTGTCATCGTGCGGAATTTGTAGATGTCGAATTTCCGTCCACTGAAGCCGATCCTTGTCTGACGGAACAGGGCGGGACCCGGGCTGTCGAGGCGCACCAAGACTGCGACCACCGCCATGAGCGGCAGCAGTGCGACGAGGGCGAGGCTGGCGAAGGTGATATCGAGTAGGCGCTTGAATGCTTGCTCGCTGACGGTCAGGGGTCCGCGCTGAAGTTCCACGGCAAGGATGGACCCAACCTGCGTCACGGGATTGCGCAGGAGGTCGCGCACCCGCCGATCGGCGATCACGAGAACAGGAATTGGAAGGACCCGCAATTGTGTCAGCATGGTCCCGATCTCTCTGAACCGGGAAATATCTCCGCAGATCAGTATCTCGTCCACGGGCTCCTCGCGGACTCGTGAGATCACGTGATCGGTCCAGTGCGCGGGTGCGTCCTGCACCTTTTCGAATGAGGTCTCGACGATTTCGGACACCTGATAGCCCGAGGCGCCGAGACGTCTGAGCAGATCTGGATTATGGACTTCCCGCGCTTCGCCGATGAGCAGGATGCGCTTATGATGCACGCGCCTCGTGTTAACGGCGCGTCGCGTCGCCGCTTGTGCGGTGGCGCGAGCTACCAAGACAGAAGCCGGCGTAAGTACGACGAACAGGATGAAGACGCCGCGTGAAATTTCGCTGCCGAACTTCCCGAGGTAGGCGATCGTGACGAAGAGCAGTGCCGCGCCAAGCCAAACTCTCAGGATCTCGGTTACGCATAGCGGTTTGGCCGCGAGCCGATCCAGGCTGTAGAAACCGCGTGCATGCATACGCTCTGTAAATAGAACGGCGTAAAGGACACCGTTTATGGCGTATTCCCGTAAGGATGGAAAAGTCGAAAACATTACTTCATGGTAGATAACTGCAAATACTACAGCAGAAAATATAATAGTGGCTGACTCGCAAAGAATTGAAAAAGCAGCCAAGATCTTTGCCGAAACATGGATACGACTTGCGCCTCGCTCTCCGAGCTGTGAGAAAATACGCTCAACCGCAAGCGGAACGCTCGGCGTTGCTGGCATGCCGACTCTCCTCGATCGTCTTCGATCGGAAAGCCCCCATTTCGGTGCCTAACTTTTGATAGTGCACAACCGATTCAATGCTAGCAAGGGCTGAATCGACCGTCAAGAACAGAATATTAGCACATTGAGCAAAAAAATAGACAATCTTGATTAAAAAAATCTTAAAGCCTGCTATTGACGCATTTTTTCCGACCAGCCAGTATGCAACTGCTGCAATCCACGTGAGGATTTGGTTCTTATTTCGTCGCCTTACTGTTTGAATTTAAACTTCACCTTCGTCAGCGATTACCGCCGGTCCCAACGCATCACCTCCTTCCGCTCAGCTATGGGAATTCCCGACATGAATGTCAGCGTGTTCGGCCTGGGTTACGTTGGTACCGTGTGCTCCGCCTGTCTTGCGCAGATGGGCCACACCGTCGTCGGAGTCGATTTGAACGAAACGAAGGTCTCGCTCATGGCGAGCGGCAAGCCCCCGATCGTCGAGAGTCAGGTCGCGGAGTTCGTCTCGAATGCGGTCGAATCCGGTCGTCTGCGGGCGACCACCGACGTGCAGGAGGCCGCCTTCAATACTGACCTGTCGCTCATTTGCGTCGGCACGCCCAGTCAGGCGAACGGATCCCTCGACATCTCCGCGGTCGAGACGGTTGCGGCTCAGATCGGGCGGGCTGTAAGGGGCAAGAACACCTATCACTCGGTCGTCGTGCGCTCCACGGTCCTGCCCGGAACCGTCCGGGGCCGGATCCTGCCGATCCTCGAACGTGAGATCGGGGGGCAGGTCGGCGAACGCTTCGGGCTCGCGAGCAATCCGGAGTTCATGCGGGAGGGGACGGCAATTGCCGACTTCTACGATCCGCCGAAGACGGTGATCGGCGAGATCGACGAGGAGACGGCCGACCGCTTGGCCGAACTTTACGCGACCTTGCCGGGGCCGCTGTTCCGGACGCAGATCGAGATCGCGGAGCTTGCCAAGTACGCCGACAATGTCTGGCATGGGCTGAAGGTAACGTTCGGCAACGAGATCGGCGCAATCTGCAAGACCGCGCAGATCGATAGCCATGCGATGATGAATATTTTCTGCGCGGACGAGAAACTCAACATCTCACGAGCTTATCTCAAGCCGGGCTTCGCGTTCGGCGGCTCATGCTTGCCCAAGGATACGAGAGCACTCAATCACTACGCAATCTCGCATGATCTCGACCTTCCGGTCATCGCCAATATCATGCGCAGCAACGGGCGTCAGATCGACCGAGGTATCGAGTGGATCCTGAGTACGGGAAAGAAGCGCATTGCCTTCCTGGGTTTCAGCTTCAAGGCCGGTACGGACGATCTGCGCGAAAGCCCATATCTCGAGATCATCGAGCGGCTGATCGGAAAGGGGTGCCAGATCAAGATCTTCGATCGGAACGTCGAGCTGGCCCGGCTCACCGGCGCCAACCGCAACTTCCTCTATGGCGTGATTCCTCACATCGCGGATCTGATGGTCGATAGCCTCGGAGAGGCAATCGCGGATGCAGACGTCATCGTCATCACCGCGAATGCCCCCGAATACGAAGCAATCGTCGACGAGATCGGAGACCATCAACGGATTCTCGACTTCGCTCGGATCAAGTCCGCTGAGCATTTGCACGAGCAGTACGAAGGTATCCTGTGGTGAGCCGAGGGGCGGTGGCCGAGGGCGGGCCGCGCCGCGTCCTGATCATCGTCGAGAACCTGCCGGTTCCCTTCGACCGACGAGTCTGGTCGGAGGCGACGGCCCTACGCAGGGCCGGCTATGTCGTGTCCGTGATCTGCCCGAAGGGCAGGGGGGGCGAGGTCGGCTACGAGGTACTCGACGGCGTCCACATCTACCGGCATCCATTGCCCGTGGAGGGCGATGGCGTGAGGGGCTACGCGATCGAGTACGGCGCTGCCCTCTTTTGGGAGTTCGTACTCGCCTGGCGGGTGTTCTTCACGCGTGGATTCGATTGCATCCATGCCTGTAATCCGCCCGATCTCATCTTCTTGGTGGCGGGCTTCTTCAAGCTGGTCTTCCGGCGAAGATTCATTTTCGATCATCACGATATCAACCCGGAACTCTACGAGGCGAAGTTCGGCCGGCGTGATTGGGGGTGGCGCCTGATGCTCCTCCTGGAACGGCTGACCTTCCGGACCGCGGACGTCTCGATCGCGACGAACGAGTCCTATCGGCGCATCGCGATCGAGCGCGGCGGCATGGACCCAGCGCGGGTCCATGTGGTGCGTTCGGGGCCGAACCTGTCGCGGGTCCGGCAGGTGCCGCCGGATCCCGCGTGGCGACAGGGACGGCGTCACCTCGTGGGCTATGTCGGGGTGCTCGGTCAGCAGGAGGGCATCGACCTCTTGCTCGAAGCTGTGCGTCACCTCGTTTTCACGCGTGGGCGCACCGACGTCCAGTTTGTGATCGTCGGCGGCGGCCCAGCCCTGGCAGCGCTCAAGGCTCTCAGCCACGCCCTCGATGTCGCTCCCTACGTGACCTTCACGGGCCGCGTTTCGGACGAAGTGCTGTTCAGTGCTCTCTCGTCCGCGGACGTCTGCGTCAATCCTGACAGGCCGAATGCCATGAACGACAAGTCTACCATGAACAAAATCATGGAGTACATGGCGCTCGCAAAGCCTATCGTGCAGTTCGATCTGACCGAGGGGCGCGTGTCGGCGGGTGATGCCTCGCTCTATGCGGAGAATATACGCCCCGACGATTTCGCCGATAAGATCCTTGAGCTGCTTGCCGATCCGCAGCGCTGCGTCGCGATGGGACTGCGTGGGCAGGCGCGGGTCGTGAATGATCTCGCCTGGCCGCACGAGGAGCGAAGGCTGCTCGCTGCCTACGATGACCTCTTCGGGTCTGTCGGGTCTGCGACGCAGGCTCAGGCGCTGCCCCCGCGGGGGACAGCGGCTTGAAATATCCGTATCCAGCAAGCGGTAAATGCCGACCGATAGCGAGGATAGGATGACTGCAAGACCTGACCGAACCCGGGCAGGACGCTCACTTCTCCTTGCCCTGGCAGCGACGCTCTGCGCGACCGGAGCACTCGGAAACCCGAGCGCAGGTGCCGAGGATTATCGGCTTCAGAGCGGCGATGTGCTCGAATTTTCGGTCGCAGGCATCGCCACTATGCGGGAGCGCTTCACCATCAACGTCGACGGAAACGTTTCGTGCCCGCTGATCGGCGAGGTTCGCGCTGCGGGCCTCACGCTCGCTGAGGTGCGGCGCCAGATCCAGGCGCAATTGCCGAAGCACAGCCTCAGCATTCGCGGCAACGATGGCCGCGAGGTCGTGACAGTGGTGACCGCTGAGGAGATCAACCTCTCGATTGCGGAGAACCGGCCCGTATACATCAAGGGCGACGTCGCCAAGCCCGGGGAGATGACCTACCGTCCCGGCATGACCGTCCGGCAGGTCGTTGCGCTGGCCGGCGGATACGATCTCGTTCGGTTCAAGACGGAGAACCCGATCATCGAGAGTGCCAACCTGAAGGCGGACTACGAATCGTTATGGACGGATTACGCCCGGGTGCAGGCGGCCATCCTCCGGCTCCGCGCCGAGCTCGACGGCCAACCCGCGATGGACCGGAAGGCGCTCGCAAACATACCCCTGCCGATGCCGGTGCTCGACGCGATCTTCCGCAACGAACAGGAGCAGTTCAACGCACGCGGCGCCGATTACACCCGGGAGAAGGCACACATCCAGAAGGGCGTACGGATGATGGATGACCGGATCGGCGTCCTGACCGAGCAGCGCGGCAAGGAGGAGGAGGGAGCCGCGATTGATGCGAGCGAGATCGAGCGGATCAACGATCTCCAGCGGCGCGGCGTCGTGCCGGTGACCCGCCAGGTCGAGACGCGCCGGCTCAGCCTGGTTTCGGCAACGCGAGCGCTGCAGATCGCAACGACGCTCGAAGAGGTAAAGCGAAGTCGCGAGGACCTCGCGCGATCCTCGCAGCGCCTCGACGATCAACGCCGGGCCGATCTGTCCAAGGATCTCCAGGAGAACACCGTCAAGCTCACGCAGACGCGCTTCCGGATCGCAGCCGTCGGAGAAAAGATGCTTTATACCGGCATCGTAAAGTCGCAGCTCGTACGCGACACTGGCGGCGACCCGCAGATCGTAGTTCATCGCATCGCCCCCGACGGCCGGAGCAGCCGGATCGAGGGGGGCGAGGACACGTCCCTGCGGCCCGGAGACACGGTCGACGTCACCCTCCGCATTCAGCGCGACGTGACCGACGCGACGCGTTAGGCACGGCTGCCGATCGCCGCCCTCGCGCGGTCCCCATACGCTCATCGCGGCGCAAGCTTCCGAGAGAACGAGCGGTCCTTGGGTCCTGCATTGCGACGCTCATGGCGGCGTCGGCATCTCCGCAAGGGGTTCGCAGGCACTTCGCCGGCGCCTGAACTAGGCACATTCCGATGCTGCAGTCCGGGTTCCTTCCCGGGATGGTGACAGCTACGCCCGACGGGACGACCAGAGGATTGCGCTTGCCTCCATGCCAGGAACGTGGCCTTCCGCGAAAGTTCGCTTCAAGCATTGAGTATGGTGGGTTTGCGGGGAACCCCGCAGACGCCCGCTAGGCTCTTATCCGAAGCACCAGGCCCCCGGGGTCAAACACCTAGGCCTGCATGTAGCGCCGATCGAAGTAGCTTCTGACGTCCTCTCCGTAGCGCGCGAGTTCCGGAAGCCGTGCCTTGTTGAGCACGCTGCCGATCAGGCGATCCCACACCACGGGCGCGCTGTTCAATGCATCCAGGATGGCGTCACGCGACGTGTCGTTCCAGTGTATCACGAGGAAGAAGCCGTCCATGGATTCGGCGAGCGCACGCACGTCGACGACCGGCATCAGCGGTGGCAGATCGACAATGACGTAGGTGTAGGCGACCCGTACCGCCTGGAGCAGTGCGGACAAGGCGCGAGATCCGGCGAGGTCGGCGATGTCCAGCGTCGAGGCTCGCGAGATCCCTGGCAGGAAGTCGAACGTCAGCGCAGGTATCGGGCGGACAAGGGTCGCGGCGATCGAGGCACGGCCGAGCAGTACATCCGGAAGACCGCATTCTGCGTGCGGTGCAAAATTGCGCGACATGGCCGGGTTGCGCAGGTCGCAGTCGATGAGCAGGACGCGCGCGCCGGACTGGGCCAGCATGAGTGCGAGGTTAGCAGAGACGGTCGTCTTACCCTCACCGGGGAAGCACGACACCATACCGATGCACCGGGCTCCGCGGCCCTGCCAAGCCTGATCTGCGGCTATCCGCATGGCGCGGATCGTCTCGGCTCCGATGGAGAACGGCTCTTGGAGCACGTGGTCGAGGGGGGATTTCTGCCCAGCCGGAGAACGCTCCTGCTGCGACCGGCGCAGCATCGGCCGGAGGCGCGCAGGATTGTCACCGATCGCTGGAATGAACCCGAGGCACGAGCAGCGAAGGACCTCCGCCGCTTCGGCCCGCGTCCGAATGCTGCGGTCGCCGAAGTCGATCGCGGCGCCGACGATGAGCCCAAGGAGAGTGCCGACTGCCGTCCCAATGGCGACGATGAGCATGCGCTTCGGCGCGTACTTGCGCGTCGGCGGTGTCGCGGACGCGACGATTCGCACGTCCGTCACGGGCAGGCTCTGATTCTGAACGGCTTGAAGGTACCGCTCGGCTGCGGTCTCATAAGCGGCACGCGCCGTGCGCGAAACGCTTTCGAGCTGAAGGAGCTCCACGGACAGCTGGCCAATGGTGCTAGCTCGTTTGAACTGCTCACTCATATTCTGCCGCAGCGTGTCCTCGCGCTTCTTGGCAATCTCGTAATCGCTCCGGTAGCTCTGCTCGATCCGACCCATCTCGGCACGAATCGAATCGCTGATCGTGCGGTTCTCGGCACGCAGGCGCTGAACCGCTGGATGGTCATCGCTGACCCGTGAGGCGAGATCGGCAGCCCGTTGCCGATTCTCGAGATACTGCTGACGCAGCCTGATCACGACCTCGTTCGTAAGCGAATCCGAGATCGTTCCGTCCGGAGTGCCCGCGGCGTTGATGGCCGCGATCTGCTCGACCTTGGCGGCTGCCGTGGCAGTGGCGGTGGCGGCGTCCGTCAGCGCCGTCTGGATCGACGAAAGCGCCTGATCGTCGATCGACTTGCCGTCTGCCGTCGCGATCGTGTTCTTTCGCTTGAAATCCGCCACGGCAGCATCGGCTCGGCTCGCCTCCCCGGCGAGTTCGCCGAGGCGGCCTCGGAGCCATCCGGCCGCCTTGCCGGTAATATCCTTGTTGGCGTCGAGTTGCTCCTGGATGAAGGCCTGCGCGAAGCCGTTCGCGACCCGAGCGGCGGTTGCAGGATCCTCCCAGGTGAAGCGGATCTCAATGACGAAGGTGTTGTCTGTGCGCACCACTGAAAGCGCGCCGGCCACGACATCGATCGCGGCTTCAAGCCGCTCTGTCGCGTTCGGCGGGGGGTCGGGATCCGAGAACAGATCCTTGAGCGGTTGAATCGCAGAAGGGCGCGTGCCGTTGAACGCGGGATCGTCCGCCAGCTTCAAGGCGGTCGCCACCGCCCGGACCGTCCGCTCCGAACGGATCGCCTCCACCTGACTGTCGACCCTGGCAGAGTCGAAGACCGGCTCCTGCTTGCGGCGCTCATCCTTCAGTTCGAGCACGGCGAGCTGCCGCGAGTCGATCGAGATCTGCGCCACCGCCCGGTACGTCGGTGTAGCCAGGATCGCGTAGAGGCCGCAGATCAGGGCGCCGAGCACGGCGCCGATCAGGATGATGCTCCGCCGGCGGCGCAGGAGCTTGAGGCCTGCGCGCAGTTCATCCTTCAGGGTATTGCCGCCGTGGTCTTCACGTGGCTCGAGCGGCAGGTCCTGGTCGATGAATGTCATCGCGCTTTCCTTCATCAGGCCTGACTTGGGCACAACATATCCGATAGGAGGCGGCGGACGCATGCATGTGCGAGTTGCGGAGCAACGCCTGTGCCGGCGACGTTGAACCCGGCGACGATACCCCCCGGCGAACCAGGCGCTTCCGTGGCGTGACCCCGATCACTGCTGGTCTTTCTGTCACGCTCAGCGGGCTGCCGCAGGCGTGAGGTAACCGATGCTTCGGGCAAGCATCAGGTCGTCCAACCGCTCCATCGCCGTCGGATCGGCCTTGTTCAGCACGGCACCGACGAGCTTACCTCCCAGGATCGGATTGAGGGACATCGCTTCCGCCACCTCGTCAAGGGTCGTCCGATTCCAGGTCACAACGAGGAGGAAGGCGTCGATCAAGGTGGCAATCGCGCGGGCATCCCCGACGGGAATGATCGGAGGCAGATCGAGCACCACGTAGCGGTACTCTCGCCGCACGGCCTTCAGCAGCGCAGTCAGCGCGGCGGAGGCCAGCCAACGTCCGGGGTCGGAGAACCCGTCGGAGTGCTGAATGACGACGGTGTCCACTCCGGACCGGCTCTGCCGGCGGACCGCAGCCCGAAACTCGGCGCGCCCGGAGAGCACGTCGAGGAGGTCCGCCCGCGCCGTCCCGGCGTCGGGCGCCTCGGCCGCTTCCAATCTACGGCTCAGAGTGCGCTTTCGCAGATCCAGATCTATGAGGAGCACCGGCAGGTCCCGCTGGGCAAGCGTGCCGGCAAAATTCGCCGCGATGGTCGTCGTGCCGTCGCCTGCCGCCGGCGAGGCAAAGGCCACCACGGTGCCCTCGTGCTCCGCGCCGCCGTGCCGCCGTGCATCCACCGCGAGGCGGATGCTGCGCATCGCCTCCGACAGGGGCGCGCCCGGTTCCCGCACCGCTGCTTCGAGAAGGCCATCGACCCCGTCGGCGGGTGGAATCCGACCCACGACCGCCACGCACGGCGCTGAGATCATCGTCTCGAGCTGCTGGCGCGTGCGGGTACGCCGGGTCAGAACCTCGCCTAGCAGCGCAAGGATGCACCCGATCGCAGATCCGCCGGCGAGGCCGGAGATCAGCGTTCGCGTGACCTTGGGCAGCGTCGGCTTGTCGGGGAGGGCTGCCGGACTGACGACCCGTGCCTCGGTGATGGGGAAGCTTTGCTCCTGCGAGGCTTCGATGTAGCGGGACGAGAAGTTTTCCCGCATGGTCTTCAAGGTTTGCGCGACGCTTTGGAGCTGCGTCAGCTCGATGCGAGTTTCCTGGGCCTTCGCGGAGCGATCGCCCGCCTCCGTGAGCTGCGTTTCGAGCGTCGCCTCGCGCGCCCGGGCAATCATCGCATCGCTTCGGTACCCATCCGCGATGCGCCGCCATTCATCGGCAATCGCCGCGTCCGTCGCGCGTAGATCGCCGCGCAGACGCTCGATCGACTCATGATCTCCCCCGAAGCGCGTGACTGCCTCGGCAATCCTGCGCAGGAGTTCCGCGCGCTTCTGGCGCAGAGCGACGATGACGCCGTTGGTGAACTCGTCCGCAATTGCGCCCGATCCGCCGCTGGCGATGAGGGTTTCCACCTGCGTGAGCTTCGCACTCGCCTGCGCTCTGTCGGAACGGGCCTTCGTGAGCTGGGTGCTGAGTTCGCCGACCTGCTGCTCATCCACGAAACGGCCGTCGACGAGCATGATGCGGTTCTTCGTTCGATATTCCACCGCGATCTTCTCGGCCTCGCTGGCCTGAGCGTCGAGTTCCCGAACGCGCTTCTGGAACCAGTCGTTGGCGATCGTCGCCGCATCGAGTTTCGCGGTGAGCTGATCCTGCACGTATGCGGCCGCCACGGCGTTCGCGATCCGCATCGCCTTGGCAGGGTCTTGGGAAAGGAAGGCCACTTCAACCACGTAAGAGATGCCGATGCGCTCGGCCGACAGTCGTTCATTGAAAATTTCAACCAGTCGGTTGAACCGTCCGTCGGGATCCTGAGCAGCGTCCTCGAAAGGCCAAGCCCGCGCCAGAAGACGCCCGGGAACGGAGATGGGCTCCTGAAGCTCCGGATCGGCCTCTAGGGCGAGCGCGCGGATCACTTGCGCAGCAATCGCTGGAGAGTCGATGATGATGCGCTGGCTCTCGACCGCAGCGTCGTTCACCTTGTAATTACTTGCGAACTGGTCCTGCCCTATCACGGCGAGGCGGCGGAAATCGATCAGAACGCGAGCGGCTGCGCGGTATTGGGGCGTCGCGAGAGCCAGGTACCCGGCCGCCAACGTGAAACCCAGCAGGGTTACCAGCAGGATGGTTCGCCTGCGGAGGCGGAAGACCGCGATGATGTAGGCGAGGTTGCCGGGATCGGCAACGACCTTGGCCCGTCCTGCACGCTGCAGCAAGGATCTTCCTGAAACCCTACCGGAGCGCTCATGCATGCGCCCACGACCCGGTGGAGGCGCTTGTCGCCGATGCGTGCTGAATGCAGTCGTGTCGGGCCGGCGGCGCGGCGCGTTCCCGTGACCTCATATCCGTACCGCCCGCTTCCCCGATCGAACGGTCCAGCCTTCCAGAGCGAGCATGTCCGGTGTCCCCGAACGCAACCGCATGGAGCATGCCGCACTCCATCCAGAAGTTGGCTATCGATGCTACTCAACTGCAAATATCATCGCCGATGATATCTGCAAGCGCAATGCCAGGAGCCGCGGTAACTCGTTTCTCGACGCGACGAGCTTCGATTCAAGGCTCGCCGGTCACCAGGATGAAATCGGCCGTCGTGAACCGATGGCTCCCCTTGAAATCGATCTGCAGATCGGCGCGCATATCGCCGTCGCGATCGAGCTGGATCGAGGTAATCCCCTTTCCCTCGACGGTGCGCAGCTGCCATGGCGAGCCCGAGAATCGCTCCGCTCCGATCAGGCTCCAATTCGCAGCGGATTTCGGCGCACCGGGCAACTCGGCGAGGTGGATCCGATCCTCTCCATGGACGAAGTCCTCGATGTAGTCTTGTCCAACGTTGAATCCTCGAAACACGAAGGTGTCCGCTCCGGCGCCGCCGGTGAGGTAGTCGCGATCGGCTCCGCCCTCGATGACGTCGTCGCCGCCACCGCCGGAGAGCCAGTCGCGCCCGGCACCGCCGAAAAGGTAGTCTCCTGCCGCAGTGCCGCCGATCGCGTCGTTCTTCGTTCCGCCTTGCAGCACCTTGTGACCCGCAACGAGTTCGGCAACCGAGCGCCCGAGGCTCTCCGTTCCGACTCCGACCACCGGTCCGGTCAGCCCGTAGTTGTCGTC
>NZ_JBKFBF010000027.1:0-14081 GCF_053346035.1 Methylobacterium sp. A54F
GCCCAACGGCTCGCGCGACGACTTCCAGACCGGCTGGGCGGCCGGCGGCGGCATCGAGTACGCGCTGCCGACCGACTCGTTCCTGAACTTCTTCCGCTCGTCGGCGGTGACGCTGAAGGTCGAGGGCTTGTACGTGAACCTCGACCGGGGCAACCGCAACAACGGCGCCTTCGGCGTTGCGCCGAACGGCACCGTCTACACCGTGGCCAACTCGGCCGTGGTCGGCGGCACGCTGGCCCGCCGCAACGACACCGAGTTCGCCGTCGTGCGCGCCGGCCTGAACTACAAGTTCGGCTCCTACTAAGACCGGACCGGAGCCGTCCGCCCCTGCGGCGGGCGGCCCTGCGCGAAACGCCCCGGGAGCGATCCCGGGGCGTTTCGTGCATCAGGCGCCGGGCATCTCCCGGATCTACGCGTCGGTCCTACTCGGCGGCCATCTGCAGCCGCAGCGCCCGGTTCCGCCCGATCGTCTGGGAGATCTTGGAGCGGCGCGCGCTGTAGGTCGGCGAGACCAGCGGATAGTCCACGGGCAGGCCCCATTTCGCGCGGTAGGCTTCCGGCGTCAGCCCACGCATCGTGAGGTGCCGGCGCAGGGCCTTGTAGGGCTTGCCGTCCTCGAAGCTGATGAGCGTGTCGGGACGGATGGATGCCTTGATCTCGGCCTCCGTGAGCTTGCGCGTGCCCGTTCCGTCGCACCGGCTCAGGTCGGTGATCGCGCGATGCACATCGAGCAGCAGGTTCGAGAGCGAAGGGCCCGGAACAGGGTTGTTGGCCACGTAGGCGCAGATGATCTTGGAGGCGAGGTCAACGGTTTTAGGCGGCTCGTGCATCGAACTCTCCCTAATGGTCGTCGGAGTGGCTGCGGGCCGTGTGGGAGACGCGCTCTTATCGAGGCTTGTCTCCCGGTCGCACGGGCTCGCACCGTCCGCCGAGGACGATACAACCGATACAACTGATAGTTGTAGGTTAATTTCTACTTAAAGGCGCAGGAAGCGGCTGCGGACGAGGGCGAGGTCGAAAGCCGCGGCTCGAACGCTCTATTCAGCCCCGCGAACGATCCATCGCCCGAGGGTCGGCGCCGGCGAGCGCGCAGGTTCAGAGCGCAGAAACCGACCGCGGAGGGCGGCCCGGAAGCCCTCGTCGAAGGTCGGATGGCGCGGCCTCGACGGCCGAGAGGCCGATCCGAAAGCGAAATCGCTGCATCCCTTCCGAATTTCGCCCGTTAACGGTCGGGCCGTGCTACGTGCGGGCCCGTCACACCCGACTGTTACGTTTGGACGGATACGCTTATGAGCACAGGAACCGTGAAGTGGTTCAACGAGACCAAGGGCTACGGTTTCATCCAGCCCGATGACGGCGGCAAGGACGTGTTCGTCCACATTTCCGCCGTCGAGCGCTCGGGTCTGCGCAACCTCATCGAGGGCCAGAAGATCTCCTACGAGGTCGAGACCGACCGGCGCTCCGGCAAGGATTCTGCCGGCAACCTCAAGGCCGTCTGAGATCGACGACCCCCGGCGCGGGCGGACTGCTCCCTGGCGGAGCGGTTCGCCCGCTCCGGCTTCGATCCAGAGGACCGGGGCGGTTGCCGATGCGCGCCCCGTCAAAGGGCGCGGGCGGAGTCTTGGTGCCTCCGCGGATGGACGAGCGCCGGTGGCCCTACCTCAGGCAGGGATCGGGCGGGCACGCTCCGGTGAGCGCGACAGGCTCTGGATCGATGCACGCGCGCGGCCGGACTTCTGCGCGATCGCCTCGTCCTGCTCCTCGATCAGGGTCCGGGCCGGCTCGTCTCCGTCGAGACCGCCCAGGATCTCGACCGGCACACGCCGGTTCGAGGCGCGCGAGCCGTCCTCGTAGACGACGTCGAACAGCACGAAGCCCCGCTCGAGCGGCTTCGACTTGATACGCTTGGCCATGGCTCAACAAATCCTGGGGCCGCCGGACGGGCAGCCCTGAAAAAACCGACGGCCACGGAAGGCGGGACCCGGGCGCCTGATTCGGCGCCATCCCGTCCCGGCGTCGTGGCCGTATCCGATCGGACGAAGGGTCACGATCGATCCAGCGCCGATATGGGCCGGCGCGGGCCAAACCGCAACCGTCCGCATCGCGGCCCACGAGCCCGTGATGGTGCTTTCCACCCTGAACGCACCCGGGGCGTCCCACGTTCTCCTGCCTGCGCCCCCGCTCCCGGGGGCCGCCGGAGATCGCGCCCATGTCCGAGAGCCGCCGGCTCATCCATGCCAGCTCCAACGGCGACTGCTGGTTCCTCGTCCGCGGCACGGCGCCGGACGCGGTGTCGGTCCTCCACGAACCGAACGCGCCCTCCGGCGGCGCCGCCTCGTCCGTGCCGGTCGCGCGCTTCCTCGCCGAGGGGAGGGGCGGGCCCGAGCACCAGGCGCTCCTCCGCCTGATCGGATCCCTCGTGACCGACGCTGCGGTGCCGCCCTCCGGCGTTCAGCCGGAGGCGGGGGCCGCCGCGAGCGAGCCGACCCCGGGCGAGGCAGGCTGAGCCGCGGGGCATTGGCGCAGGCGCCGGTTTTCGGGGGACACCGCGCGCGGCCCGGTTTGCCGCCGGCCGCGCCGTCCCTAGACTGTCCCGGTGCTCCATCTGCCCCGCCCCAGCCGCCATGCGCCGTGACAGCAGGTCCGCGCCGCGGACGCGGCGGATCCGCCGCACGGCGGAAGCCTCGCAGGAGGTCGCGCTGACGGCCGCGCGGGCGCTCCTGGTCTCCGGAGGGCCTCCGGCGGTGACCCTCAAGGGCGTCGCCCTCGCCACCGGCATGACGCACGGCAACGTCACCCACCATTTTGGCACCAGCGCCGCCCTCCACGAGGCGCTCATCGGCCGCCTCGCGGCGGAGCTTTCCGCTCAATCCCTCGAGGCGGTCCTGCGCCTGCGACGCGGCGAGATCGCAGCGCCCGACGTGGTGGACGCGGTGTTCTCGGCCTTCGTGACCACCGGGTGCGGCCGTCTGATCGGCTGGCTGTCCGCGTCCGGCGGCGGGGCGGCGCTGGAGCCGATCTTCGCGGCTCTGCGCGCGAGCGTTCAGACCTTCCGGGCGGGCGAGCCCGGATCGGCGAGCTCCGGCGAGTTCGGAGCGGGGCCGATCGCCTTGGAGCTGTTCAGCCACGCCCTCACGGCGAGCCTCGTCGGCGAGAATCTTGAGGCGGCGACGGGGATGCCGGACGGCAGCCTCCGTCGGTTGGCGGCGGCGCGGCTCGACGCGCTGCGCGCCACGGCCCGGCTCTGAGCGAGGCCCGGCGCGGGCGACCCGTCCGCCTCAACCGCGCCGCGTGGCCTCTCGGCCGGGCTCCGCACCGGAGACCGGGCTCATGAAGCCGGACGCCGCCTCGGACAGCGCGACCGCGATGGCGCAGTGCAGGCCGGTCCCCGTGAAGTCGAGCCGCACGCGGCCGCCGAGCTCCCGCTCGATGCTGGTGGTGATCAGGCGCGTGCCGAAGCCCGTCCGGGTCGGCGCCGGGGCCGGTCCTCCGCTCTCGGTCCAGTCGATGTGAACGTGGCGGGTCCCGGCCTCGTCCGCCGCGACCCGCCAGGACACGCACAGGAGGCCGCCGGGCCGGCAGAGGGCCCCGTACTTGACGGCGTTGGTGGCGAGCTCGTGCAGCGTCATGCCGAGCGCCAGGACGTGCCGGGGCGGCAGGGCCACCTCTGGCCCCTCGACGACGACCCGGCCGTCGCCGCCCCGGTAGGGTCCGAGCTCCGCCTCGACGATCTCGCGCAGGGGGGCGCCGCTCCAGTCGTCCCGGGTCAGCAGGTCGTGCGTCTTCGAGAGGGCGAGGATGCGCGCCTCCAGCCGCTCCCCGGGCGCCTCGCCGCCGCGGGAGGACTGGCGGGCCAGCGCCTGCACGGTGGCGAGGGTGTTCTTCACCCGGTGATTCAGCTCGTGCAGCATCGTGACCTGCCGCTCCTGCAGGGCGCGCCCGCGACGAATCTCGGCGCGCAGGTCGGCATCGTGGCGCTGGAGCGAGGCCGCCATCGCGTCGAGCTTCGCGCCGAGGCGGCCGAACTCGGCGCTGCCCGT
The DNA here is from genome assembly GCF_053346035.1 of Methylobacterium sp. A54F. Classification (NCBI taxonomy): domain Bacteria; kingdom Pseudomonadati; phylum Pseudomonadota; class Alphaproteobacteria; order Hyphomicrobiales; family Methylobacteriaceae; genus Methylobacterium; species Methylobacterium sp. A54F. Next base: position 4,041 of record NZ_JBKFBF010000027.1, read on the forward strand.
CAGGCCCGTGCGGGCGGCGAGGTCGCCGCCCTGCCAGGCGGCGGCCGTGCGCAGCAGCCGGTTGAACGGCCGGCGGATGAAGGCGCGCCCGGCAAGCAGCGCGGCCGCGGCCGCCAGGGCGGCGCCGAGCAGGATCAGCGCGATGCCGCGCCAGGTCGCCTGGTCGACATCCGCGAAGGCGAGTTCCCGGTCCCGCCCCACCACGAGCCAGGTGTCCGCCGCGACCCCGGGGGGCCGGACGGCGGCGAGGACCCGGTCGCGCCCATCGAAGCCGGGCGCGACCCGCACGCCCTCGCCGCGGCCGGTCAGGACCGCGGCACGGTCCGGCGGCAGGGGCTTGCCGATCCAGCCGTCCGGGTCGGGATGGCGGACCAGGATGAGCCCGTCGCGGTCGACCATGGTCACCGTGGTGCTGTCGAACCGGAGCGCCCGCCGGAGGCGGTTCGACAGCCATTCGAGGTCGAGGGCGGCGCTGAGCACGCCGAGCGTGCGCCCGTCCTCGTCGAGGAGCGGCTGCGCGAAGTGGATGGAGTCCCGCCCCGTCGCCATGCCGCGGGCGTAGCCGCCCATCACGAAATCCTGCCGGGTCGCCGCGAAGCGGTGATAGTCGCGGCCCCCCATCGTGTAGGAGCCCGGCGCGGCGCCCCGGCTGTTGCAGACGACGCGCCCGTCCGGCTCGGCGAGGGCGAAGGCGAGGACGTTGGGCATCCGGGCCGCCGCCCGCCGCAGGTAGGCGGTGCAGCCGACCGGATCGCGCGCCCGGATGGAGAGGTCCTCCGAAGCGAAGTCGAGGGCCTGGTGGATGCCGTCCGCGAGCTGTCCGAGGGTCTGGCCGACGCCGTGGGCCGTGGCGAGGGCATCGACGCGGATGGCCGCGTCGCGCGAACTGCGCAGGGCGTACTCGTTGTAGCCCTGGATCGCGAGGGCCGGGGCGAGCGCCAGGAGCACCAGCAGGAGGATCCGGGTCGTCAGCGTCATGGCGTGACGCGAGCCCTGCCGGGGACCCGGGTGCGCCGCCCGGATGCCGCGCTCGCTGGCGCCGACACGCTCAGGCTCCGCGCGCCCTGGCGCGGTTGCGCGGCCCGGGGGAGAGGCTGACGGTGCGGGCGGCGCGTCGTTCCATCGGGGCCTTCTGCCGGAAAGCGCGCGCGAGCGCCATCACGAGTTGCATAGCTTCGCCGGATCCCCGCACCTCACGTGCGGAAGCGCAGGGCCTCGACCAGCAGGGCGAAGGCCGGCGCGGGCTGGCGCCGGCTCGGATAGTACAGGTGGTAGCCGGGGAAGGGCGCGCACCAATCCGCCAGCACGCGCCGGAGGCGGCCCGCCTCGATGTGCGGCCGGACCCGGTCCTCGGGGAGGTAGGCGAGGCCGAGGCCCCCGAGCGCCGCCTCCAGGATCAGGGCGGTGCTGTTGAGCACGGCCTGGCCCTCGACGCGCACCCGCACCTCCCGGTCGCCCTTCTCGAACTCCCAGGCGTAGATCCCGCCGCGGGTCGGCAGGCGCAGGTTGATGCAGCGGTGCTCTGTCAGGTCATGCGGCCCGCGGGGCTTCGCCCGGCCCGCGAGGTAGCCGGGCGCGCCGACGACGGCCATGCGCATGTCGGGCCCGATGCGCACGGCCACCATGTCCTTCTCGACCTGCTCGCCGAGGCGCACGCCCGCGTCGCAGCGCTCGGCCACGATGTCGGTCAGGCCGTTGTCGGTGACGACCTCCACGACGATGTCGGGGTAGTCCGGCAGGAGCCGGGTCAGCGCGGGCATCAGGAGGGTCTTGGCCGCGTGCTCGCCGGCGGTGATCCGGATGGTGCCGGCGGGCTTCTCCCGCATGGCGGTCAGCGCGTCGAGCTCCGCCGCGATCTCGAGGATCCTCGGCGCCACCGTGCGCAGGAGGCGCTCCCCGGCCTCGGTCGGCGCGACGCTGCGGGTCGTGCGGGTGAGGAGGCGGAGGCCGAGCCGCGCCTCCAGGCCGCGCACAGTCTGGCTCAGCGCGGATTGCGACACGCCGAGCTGGGCCGCGGCGCGGGTGAAGCTCCGCTCGCGCGCGACCGCCGCGAAGGCGTAGAGGTCGTCCAGGCCGGCGCGCGCCATTCAGAAGCCTCGCTTATAGGCTCATGCGATCCTTTCCCTCTATTCCGCCGGGTGGCGGAAGCCTACCTCGGCTCGGACAGGGCCGGGCCAACAGCCCGGACATCGCGAGGACGGGTCATGGACATCAGGCGCAGCGGCTCACAGCCGTCCGGGAAGGGTCCGGCGGAGTGGTTCACCGGCGCGGTGCGCATCGACCCGCTGTTCGGGCCCCCGGACCCGGCCCGGGTGGCGGGTGCCCACGTCACCTTCGAGCCCGGCGCCCGCACGGCCTGGCACACCCACCCCCTCGGGCAGACGCTCCTCGTCACCGCGGGCCTCGGCTGGGTGCAGCGCGAGGGCGGCGCCGTCGCGGAGATCCGGCCGGGCGACGTGGTCTGGTTCGAGCCGGGCGAGCGGCACTGGCACGGCGCGACCGCCACCACCGGCATGAGCCACATCGCCATCCAGGAGAAGCTCGACGGCCGCGCGGTCGACTGGATGGAGCACGTCACCGACGCGCAGTACCGGGCCTGATTCCTCTGCGCGGGACGGCTCAGCACCAGGGGAGCAGGTCGATGCAGGGCTCCACGCCCCCGCCTGCGTCCCGGACGAGGCTCGGGCGCAGCGCCACGAGGCGCCGCTCGCGCAGGGCCTCCAGGGCTTCCGCGACCTTCGCGGCGCGGATGTTGGTAAGCTCCGCGACCACCGAGGCGCGCACCGGAACGGGCTGCGACCGCGCGCCCGCCAGGGCACAGGCGACGACGTAGAGCTTCAGGGCATCGAGATCGAGCGCCCGTGCGCAGGACAGGGCGCGCAGCTTCGCGATCGGGTCCCCGTTCGCGTCCGCATCGCCCCGGCCGCGCGGCACCATGGCGTGCGCCTCGTCGGGGCCACCGTTCAGGACGTAGCGGATGCGGCGACCCTGGCCCTCGTGCGCGACGTCGATCAGGCCGTGCGTGGTGAGGAGCTTCTTGCCCGCGCTGATCAGTACCGTGGACAGGCCGGACAGGCGGTTGAGATCCTCGTAGGACAGGAGCGCGGTGACGCGGTCCGCGCCCTCGTCCGCCATGAGGGCGACGGTGAGCAGGATCTTCAGCGCGGCGGCGGAGCGTCCGCGATAGGCCACATCGTCCCGGAACAGCCGCAGGCCGCCGTCGATGACCCACTGGCAGGGCAGGCGGGCACCGCTCCGCGAGACGACCTCGACCGGCGCCGGGCGCCGTGCGTCGCGAGCCGGAGCCCAGGTCCGGCCGCGCGTGGGGGGCGTTGCGGTGGGCGTCAGCGGTTGGACCATCGAGGCGTAACCCAGGCGCTCTTCGAGGTCGGCGCCGCGACCTCTGGACTAACACTGACGTTACGAGCCGCTCAATATGCGGTCTACCGCCAATGGTGGACGGCAGTCGTCTGGACAAAGCGAGCCCGCTTCCTCGCTCCACGGTTGATCCGGTGCGCTGGGGCGACTCAGTCGGAGGCAGTCGTCCTCACCGCGTCGGCGGCTGGGCCAGGCTGTGTCGCCCCATCGGTACAGGACCGCGCATAGGCGCCGATGATCGCGGCGAGCAGGCCGGGGAAGCGGGTCTCCACCTCGGCGCAGCGCGAATGGTTGCGCATCTCCACGCCGTGGCGCTCGCAGCGGATCAGCCCGGCCTCGCGCAGCACCTTGAAGTGGCTGGACAGGGACGATTTCGGGATGACCCGATCACCCACGGCGGAGACGGCCGAGCAGGCCTCCACGCAGCCCGCCTGGGTGATCCGGGCGAAGATCGCGGCGCGGGCCGGATCGGACAGGGCGTGCAGGATCGCTTCGGGCCGAACGTCGTCCAAGGCGGGGTGAAACAGGGGCCTCATATTTCGTCCATATGGGGTCTTGATCCGGGCTCCGTTAGTTCCGAAATTCCGAACTATGGGAACAAGGCGACCTTTCCGGAGCCGGCCCATGCGGAAGGTTAGCACACATGTCGAAGCTTGCGGGCAAGGTCGCCGTCGTGACCGGCGCATCGAAGGGCATCGGCGCCGCGATCGCAAAGGCGCTGGCCAAGGACGGCGCGGCGGTCGTCGTCAATTATGCGTCGAGCAAGGCCGGGGCGGACGCCGTCGTCGCGGCGATCACCGCGGAGGGCGGCAAGGCCGTCGCGGTCCGGGGCGACATCACCAGGGCCGACGAGGCGCAGGGCCTGATCGAGGCGGCGGTGCAGCAGTTCGGCCGGCTCGACGTGCTGGTCAACAATTCCGGCGTCTACGAGTTCGCGGCGATCGGCGAGGTGACCGAAGCGCACTATCGCCGCCTGTTCGACGTCAACGTGCTGGGCGTGCTGCTCGCCACCCAGGCGGCGTCGAAGCACCTCGGCGAGGGCGGCAGCATCGTCAACATCTCGTCGGCCGCGACCGCCGTGCACATGCCGACCTCGGCGGTCTACACCGGCACGAAGGGTGCGCTGAACGCGATCTCGGGCGTCCTGGCGAACGAGCTGGCCCCGCGCCGGATCCGGGTCAACACCGTCAGCCCCGGCTTCGTGGTGACCGAGGGCACCCACACCGCCGGCATCGTCGGCTCCGAGATGGAGGCGGGCCTCGTTGCGCAGACACCCTTCGGCCGGGCCGGCCAGCCCGACGACATCGCGGGGGTGGTGACCTTCCTGGCCTCCGACGATGCCCGCTGGGTGACCGGCGAGGACATCATCGCGAGCGGCGGCATCCGCTGAGCCGCACCGGCGGCGAGCGGCCGCCAGGGTCAGCTCGCCGCGGAAGTGATGTCGCGCCGCCCTCGTTCGCGCTGCAGGATCAGCAGGTCGAGCGATGGCGGCTCGGCGACGCCCAGCCGGGTCAGGATCGCATGCGCCTGGCCGCGATGGTGGGTCTGGTGGTTGAAGAGGTGCGCCAGCGCCTCGGCGCGTGGCTGGCACTGCGGCACGCCGCTCGTCGTCGCGTAGTCGAACGTCGCCGCGAGCGCCTCGGGTGAGAGGCCGGCGACGTAGGCTTCGAGGCGCGCATCTTCCGCCACGCGCGCCCGACGCAGGTCGTCGAGATGCTCGAACAGGATGACGTCCAGCCGGTTCGGCGCGTCGCCCTCGCCGGTGAGGCGCCGCAAGCAGAGCCGGTCGGTGACGAGCAGATGGTTCAGCGTGCCGTGCAGGCTGCCGAAATACGCTCCCGCCTCCTGGCGGTAGAGTGCGTCGGGCAGGGTCGCCGCCGCGGCGTACAGGCGGGCGTTGGCCCAGGCATTGTAGCTGGCCAGGGTGCGCATGTGGTCGGCAAGGCTGGTCACTGGCGTTCTCCGGTGACTGACGAGCGCGCTCGTCTATACCCCTCGAAGGAGGCCTCTCCGATCACAAGGTCGAGGCTCGACCGACCGCCGCGTCCGGATCCATGTCGAGGGGCGACCCGCGAGGACGTCTCGCGGATCGATGCCCGTCGGGAGATCAGGACATCGCCGCCCCGTGGCGCCCTCCTACCAGCTGCCGTCCGCCTGGCGCTGACGCAGCGCGCGCTCGTCCTCGCTCGGGGGCTTGGTGGCGAAACTGCCGGTCTGCACCCCGCCGTCCCGCGCGAACGCCGCGAAATGGACGCCCTTCGGAGAGTGTGCCTGGTCGACCAGCGTCCACGCCCGGGCCGTCGCTGGATCGTCCGCGTACCAGCGCTTGCCGCGACCGAGCATGACCGGGAAGGTGATCAGGACGAGCTGGTCGACGAGGCCCGCCGGGAGCAGCGCCCGGTAGAGCATGCTGCTTCCCTGGATGAGGAGATCGGGTCCCTCGCTCTCCTTGAGGCGGGTGATCGCGGCGACGGGATCGCCGACGAGAGGCCGGCTGTTGTTCCAGCCGAGCGCCCGGTCGGAGGAGGTCACGACGTGCTTGCGCACGCCATTGAAGGTCGCCCCGATCGGTTGATCGCCGTTGTGCGGCCAGTAGGCGGCGAAGATCTCGTAGGTCCGCCGTCCGAGCAGCAGTTCGTAGTCTCCCCCGAACAGCCGGCCCATCGGCTCTGCCAGCGAGGCGTCGAAGTACGGGAAGGTCCAGCCGCCATGCTGGAACCCGGCCCGATCCTCCTCCGGCCCGCCCGGGGCCTGGATCACGCCGTCGAGCGACTGGAACAGGGAACCGGTGATCCTACGCATCGGACCCTCCTCGCGCGGCCGCCTCGATCCGGTCGATGTCGATCCTGCGCATGGTCATCATCGCCTCGAACGCGCGCCGGGCCGCGGCCCTGTCGGGATTGCTGTTGGCGCGCAGGAGCGCGCGCGGCGTGATCTGCCAGGAGAAGCCCCAGCGGTCCGAGCACCAGCCGCACTGACTCTCCGCTCCGCCGTTGCCCACGATGGCGTCCCAGTAGCGGTCCGTCTCCGCCTGATCCTCGGTCAGCACCATGAAGCTGACCGCCTGGTTGGCCTTGAAGGCGGGGCCGCCGTTCAGCCCCACGAACGGGCGGCCGAGCACCGTGAAGGCGACGGTGAGCTCCGCGTCCTTCGTGCCGCCCGGGAAGTCCGATGGGGCACGCATGGGGTCGCCGACGTGGCTGTCCGGAAAGGTCCTGGCATAGAACTCCGCGGCTTCGCGGGCCTGGCCGTGGTCGAACCACAGGCAGGTCGTCAGCTTCTCGCTCATCATTGCCAAGCTCCCTTCATGCCGCCGCGCGCGGGCCGGCGAGGCCGAGCCGGCTGCCCGCCGGATCGGCGACGTTGGCCGAGTAGCTGCCCCCGGGGATGGGATCGGGGCCCTGCAGCACCGTGCCGCCGCGCTCTCGCACCGTCGCGAGCGCGGCATCGATGTCGGCCACGTGGACGTACCAGTTCCATCGGGCCGGCGCGCCGGTCGCCGCGCTCGACATCACCGCGCCGGGTCGGAGGTCGCCCCGGCCGATGAACGCGTACTCGCCCATGCCGCCCATCGGCATGGCCCCGAGCTTCTCCCAGCCGAACAGCGCGCCGTAGAAGGCCAGGGCGGCCTCGGGATCGGGGGTGGCAAGCTCCACCCACACGCCGTGGCCGAGGGTCCGCTCTGTTCCGAGGGGCACCGGCCCGAACGCCCGGCTCTCGCTAGGATTCGCCGCGCTCATCACCGCGAAGACCACGTCCTGCGGGTCGCTCACCATCGCGAAGCGACCGACATGGGGAATATCGACGGGCCCGAACCGGACACGCCCGCCGAGATCCGCCACCCGCGAGGCCAGGGCATCGACATCGCGGCTTGCGAAGTAGACCGCCCAACCCGGAAAGCCGGGCGCTTCCGGCGTCGAGTGCCGGACTCCGGCCACGGGCTTTCCGTCGGCTTCCGCGATCCGGTAGCCACCATGCTCGGGCATCGGCGACGGCACCATGTGCCAGCCGGCGACCGCCTCGTAGAAGGCCTGCGCGGCGTCCTGGTCGGCCGCGTTCAACTCGAACCAGATGGGCGTTCCCTCGACAGTCGGCATCGGGCGTTTCTCCGTGACAACGGGCGCGGCGGCCCCCTCGCGACACCGTTTGCGGCCCCGCTTTGCACAGGCTTGCATTCTCGGTTACACAAAGCAACCATGCAGTCAGAAAAAATAACCGCTGAGATATCCGCGCCGCGAGAGCGCCGCTACGACGACGCGTGCGGCACGGCCCTGGCGCTCGAGTTCATCGGCGAGCGCTGGTCGCTGCTGGTCATGCGCGAGCTGGTCTACGGCCCGCGCCGCTTCGGCGAGATCCGCGCGAACCTCCCGGGCATCAGCGCCAACGTGCTGACCCAGCGCCTGGAAAGCCTGGAGGAGGCGGGCATCGTCCTGCGCCATCGGCTGCCGTCCCCTGCCAACGTGCAGGTCTACGACTTGACGAACTGGGGCCGCGAGGCCGCGCCGCTGATGCGCGACCTGGGCCGCTGGGCCGCCCGCTCGCCGCGGCACGACCCGCTCCTGTTCATGTCGGCCGCGTCGGCGATGATGTCCCTTCAGACGCTCGTCGACCGCGCGCGGGCCATGGACCTGCCCGTGTCGGTCGCCTTCCACTTCCCCGGCGAGGACTTCGTCGCGACGGTGACCGGCGGCGAGATCCTCGTGCGCCGCGGTGCCGTCCCCGCGTCCGACCTCGCCTTCACCGGCGACACGATGGCGATGCGCCGCACGTTCTACGGCAAGGCGCCGCTGGTCAGGGACGGTGCGGGCGGCACTCTCGCCTTCGCGGGCGAGGCCGATCTCGCGCGATCCTTCGTCGACCTCTTCAAGCTGCCGGCCAAGACCGGCTGACGAGCATCCGCGCGTCGCGATACCGTGTGCGGCGAGGTCGCGGATCGCATGGCAGGCTGCGCCGCGAAGGTTCACCCAGGATCTGCGCCGAAATCGGGTTTACGGACCGTAATACTGCACGCCGGGGGGCGAACCGCGCGAGCAGGGCCTGCATGGCGCGCCCGAGACCGATTGCGCGCGAGTGAAAATTTGCACAATACTACCTACAATTGAGAAGTGCCAGGATCGCCGTAGTTGTCATCCGTCGAAATCTCGTGCAGGATCATGCATGGTGCATCCTCGTCAGTGTTATGAACCGTGATGCAGCACATGGCAGGTGTCCGTTCCACCGTGGCGTTCGGGACCGTCGCGCTCGAAGCTCAAGCTTCGGTCTCGCGTCGGTCCGACGCGATTGGCGCTGACCCGCGCACGGGCCAGGACTGCGTCAAGCTGATCGAATCCTCGGGAAGTGTCGGTTTCGATCGTTACGACCTTGAGACGGGGCTGGTTTCTCCGTCTCCCGGCTTCTGCCAGATCTACGGCCTCGACACCACCGAGCCCCGTCCGCTCGACTACTTCCAGAGCTTCGTGCACCCGGCCGACCGGCATAGCGGCCAGTTCGGGGCGGCCCTGATCCGGAGCGGGGCAAGGTTGACGCGCGAAATGCGGATCGTGCGGCCGGACGGGATCGTGCGGTGGCTCTCGTTCAAGGGCGAGGTCGTGCTCGGCCGGGATCTCAGCCCGGACCACGTGCTCGGCATCTGGATGGACGTGACCGATCTGCGCGCGGCCGCCGAGCTGCTCGACCAGAGCCGCAAGCGTTTCCAGACGCTGGCGGAGGCCTGCGGTGCCGTGACGTGGACAGCCACCGAGAATGGCGTGCAGCTGTCCATGGACCTGGAGGGCTGGTGCTCGCTCAGCGGCCAGCCCGTTGACGCCGCGGCCGGTGGCGGCTGGATCGAGCTGATCCATCCGCAGGACCGGATCCGGCTGCAGCAGACATGGCTGCAGTGCTGCGCGACCGGCAACAACCTCGACACCGATGTCCGCCTCGTCAAGGCCGGCGCATCCGAGATCTGGCTGAAGATGCGTGCTAAGGCCCTGCGCAATGCGGACGGCCGGATCGTCGAATGGCTCGGGGTGATCTTTCCGCGACCCGTCGCGTCAGGCGCCGGAGGTCCGGGCTGCTCGTCCGCATCCGCCACGCGACCGATCCGGTTGACGTCCGAGCAGGTGCGGGCTGCCCGGGGCCTCCTCGGATGGAGCGGGCAGGATCTGGCCCGCGCCTCGAAGGTCTCGATCTCGACGATCCGTCGTCTTGAGGAGCAATCGGGCCCGCTCCAGGTCCGTCACAAGCTCCATCTCAACATTCGGCAGGCCTTCGAGAAGGCCGGCATCGACTTCACCTTCGGCCCAGACGTTCAGCCGGGCGTGCGGCCGCGCTGACGGGCGGCATCGACCGACACGCGCATCATGGGTGGGCCGGGCTGGCCCGCAGAGCCTGATCCGGGCTCACCGCTCCGCCCCGGCCGACTTGGGATCCGCGGGCTTGGCATCCGCCGACGTGTCGTCCGCGGGCTTGGCATCCGCGGGCTTGCCGTCCCCGGCCTTTCCGTCCGGCCGCACGGCGGCGCCCCAGGGGAAGCGCCCGACCTTGATCGACTTGACCGCCCGCTGGCTCGCCACGTCGATCACCGTCACGTCCCCCGAGACGCCGTTCGTGGTGAGCAGCCGGTCGCCCTCCGGGGTGAGCGCCAGGTGCCAGACCCGGCGCCCCACCAGGATGTAGTTCAGA
>NZ_JBKFBF010000028.1:0-14058 GCF_053346035.1 Methylobacterium sp. A54F
CCGAACGGCACCGTCTACACCGTGGCCAACTCGGCCGTGGTCGGCGGCACGCTGGCCCGCCGCAACGACACCGAGTTCGCCGTCGTGCGCGCCGGCCTGAACTACAAGTTCGGCTCCTACTAAGACCAGACCGGGTCGTCGCCCGGTCCCCCAGCCTGGGACTGCGGCCCTGCGTGAAGCCCGACCTGCGTGAGCAGGTCGGGCTTTTCGCTGTGCAATCAATCCCGTGACTGTCAGCGCAAAGTTTCGCTGGAGGCCCCTGACAAACCGGGGCCGCCTCCCCATCTCGTGGCCGCATGGGCGGCGCGTCGATGTCCGCCGGCATGGCAAGGAGGACGAACCCATGAACAGCGAAGAACGCGACGTCATCTCGGGCATCTTCCAGCGCCTCGAGCAGGCCGCGGGCCAGCCGCGCGACGCGGACGCCGAGCGCTTCATCGCCGACAGGATCCGCGCCCAGCCCTATGCCCCCTACGCCCTCGCACAGCTCGTCTACGTGCAGGAGGAGGCGATCAAGAGCCTCAACCAGCAACTGGAGGAGGCGCGCCGCGCCCAGGCCTCGCAGCCCCAGCAACAGGGTGGCGGCGGCTTCCTGTCGAGCATCTTCGGCAGTGGCGGACCGCGGCAGGAGCCCCCGCAGCAGCCCCAGCAGCGCCCGTCCGGCCAGCCCTGGGGCAACCCGGGCGGACCGCAGCAGGGCTATCCGCAGCAGGGCGGCTATGGCGGACCTCAGGGCTACCCGCAGCAGGGTTATCCGCAGCAGGGCGGCCCCTGGGCGGGTCAGCAGGCGGCTCCGGCGCGTGGCGGCGGCTTCCTCGCCAACGCGTTGCCGATGGCGGCCGGCGCGGCCGGCGGCATGCTGCTAGGCAGCGCCCTGTCCAACGCGTTCGCGGGCGGACACTCGCAGCTCGGCAGCGCCGCGGCTGCGGGCCTCGGCGGTGGCGGCACCACGATCGAGAACAACTACTTCGGCTCGGATGCCGGGGGTACGCAGGATTTCGGTGCGCCTCTCGGCGGCGGCTCCGACTTCCAGGACGCCAGCTTCGACAACGATTCGGGCGGCGACTTCGACGGTGATCTCGGCGGCGGGGACGACAGCGACTGGGCCTGACCGCACCGCTGAGAGGACGAGGACGGATGGAACCCGGCGTCTCCACGACGCCGGGTTTCTTCATGCCGGTGCGTGCGCTCAGAGGACCTCGACCCGCGTGCCGACCGGAGCCCGCTCGTAGAGGTCGATGACGTCCTCGTTCATCATCCGGATGCATCCCGACGAGACCGACTGGCCGATCGTGTGCGGCTCGTTGGTGCCGTGGATGCGGTAGAGCGAAGAACCGAGGTAGAGGGCGCGGGCGCCCAGGGGGTTCTCCGGGCCGCCATCCATGTGTCGCGGGAGGTCGGGACGGCGTCGGAGCATCTCGGGCGGCGGCGTCCAATCGGGCCATTCCCGCTTGGCGCTGACTGTCTTGAGACCGGACCAGGCGAAGCCCGGCCGGCCGACGCCGATGCCGTACCGGATGGCACGGCCGCCGGGTTGGACGAGGTAGAGGAAGCGCGAAGGGGTATCGATCACGATCGTCCCGGCGCGATGCGCGCCCGGATACGCGACGACCTGCCTGGCATATTGCGGATCCGGAGCGCGGGCGATGCGCTGTGCCTCCGTCGCTTGAGGCGGGACGGCCTGCGCCCGCACCGGCTCGGGCTCCCCATAGCCCGGAGGCAGCGGATCGCCGGATTGCAGGCGTGCCGGCACGGCTCCACCATATCCGTAGGCGGCGGAATGCGTCGGCAGGCCGCTGCCCGCCGCGCCCGGGTTCGGGCGCAGCGCGGCCGGGCGGGCACCCTGCCCGGTGACCAGGAACTCGATCAGGCCGCCGCCGTAGCGGCCCGCTTCCTGCGCCTGGGCCGTAGCGCCCCAGGCCGTAGCGGCGAGCGCGGCGATCAGCAGGCGCCCACGACCCCACCCCCCCATCGACTGACCGTGCATCGTTCCGATCCTCCGAAGTGCCCGACGGACGCCTCAGCGAGGCCGCTCCGGGAGGCACGATCGCGCTCGATCGGCGAGAATCGGATGAAGGAACGTGGTGAATCGTTCAGCTCTGCGGCGCCGCGCGATCCCGCATTCCGTTCAGCGTGAACGGGCCGTAAATCTAACCCGTCGCATCGACGCCGTTCAGCAAATGGCAACCAGTTCGGACCATGCTCCATCGACGACTCAGGCTGCCGATCCGAACCGATGAACCACAAGCGCTATCGCATCGAAGATGCCCTCGGGCTCGCGCCGGCCTCGGTCGAGAACGGTCCCGCGCCGGCGGATTCCGGACGCATCGAGGAGATCCTCAGCGCGATCCATGACCTGCGCCGGATCACGCAGGCGAGTGCCGGGGAGACCATCGAGGCCTGCCGTCGGGAGCTGAACGAAGCTTTCGCGATGCGCGGCGAGCTCGACCTGATGAAGGAAGCGATCACTCGCACGAAGGAGGAGATCGCGGCGCTCCACCGGTCGGAGAACAACGGCAAGGGCATGCGCCGCGCCGCCGACGAGCTCGACGCCGTGGTGGAATCGACCGAGCGCGCGACCGGAACGCTCCTCGGGGCGATCGAGGATATCGAGAGCGCGGCCAACATGCTGCGCGCCGCGCGCCTCACCAAGGGATCGCAGGAGCAGGTGGACATCGTCCTGGAGCGGGTGATCGTCGCCTACGAGGCCTGCAATTTCCAGGACCTGACCGGCCAGCGGATCAGCAAGATCGTCAACGTGATGAAGTTCGTGGAGGACCACCTCGATCGCGTCATCGCGGTCTGGAGCGGCCTGGACAGCTTCCGCGATTTCGTGGGCGACGTCGCCCCGACCGCCGATCCGGACGACGAGAGCTCGCTCCTCAACGGTCCCAAGCTTGCCGACGACATCGGTCACGTCGACCAGAACGATATCGACGCCCTGTTCGACTGAGGCGCCGCCCCTGCGGCCCCTTCCCAGCCGATTCGCCGGCGCCTACATCTCCGGGATGAGCCGCAGAGCCCCGTCAGACCTGCCCCCGGACACGTTCGACGACGGCGAGGGCCCGGAGGACGTCTCCGACGCGGCGCCGCTCGACGAGGCTCCCGAAATCGATTTCGACTTCGAGCCCGGAGCCGTCACGGCCGGGACCGAGGTGATCCGCCGGTTCTGGACGACCCTCCCGACCTCACCCGGCGTCTACCGGATGTTCGATGCCAAGGGCGACGTGCTCTACGTCGGCAAGGCCAAGAACCTGAAGGCCCGCGTCGGCTCCTACGCCCGCGGTCAAGCGCATTCGAACCGCATCAGCCGCATGATCTCGCAGACGGCGGCGATGGAGTTCGTCACCACCGCGACCGAGACCGAGGCGCTGCTCCTCGAGGCGAACCTCATCAAGCAGCTGAAGCCCCGCTTCAACGTGCTGATGCGGGACGACAAGTCCTTCCCCTACATCCTGGTGACAGGCGACTCCGAGGCGCCGCAGATCGTCAAGCACCGGGGCGCCCGGCGCCGGAAGGGCCATTACTACGGGCCCTTCGCCAGCGTCTGGGCGGTGAACCGGACCGTCAACGCCCTGCAGCGCGCCTTCCTGCTGCGCACCTGCACCGACAGCTACTACGAGAACCGCACGCGGCCCTGCCTGCTCTATCAGATCAAGCGCTGCTCCGGGCCGTGCACCGGCGAGATCGCCCTCGACGACTACCGGGGCCTCGCCGACGCCGCCAACGCCTTCCTGGCCGGCAAGTCCAACGCCGTGAAGGACCGCATGCGCGCCGAGATGGAGACGGCCTCGGAGGCGCTGGAGTTCGAGCGCGCTGCCCGCTTCCGGGATCGCATCGCGGCGCTTTCGGCGATCCAGGGCGCCCAGGGGGTGAACACGCAGGGGGTGGAGGAAGCCGATGTCTTCGCCCTGGACGAGCAGGCCGGGCAGTTCTGCATCGAGGTGTTCTTCTTCCGGAACTTCCAGAACTGGGGCAACCGCGCCTACTTCCCGAAGGCCGACCGCTCCATGAGCCCGGATGAGGTGCTCGGCTCCTTCATCGGCCAGTTCTACGACGACAAGCCCGCGCCCCGGATCGTGCTGACGAGCCACGCCGTGGAGGATGCCGAGCTCGTCGCCGCGGCGCTCTCGAGCCGGGTCGAGCACCGGGTCGAGATCCATCAGCCGCAGCGCGGCGAGCGGCGGAACCTCGTGGATTACGCCCGCCGCAACGCCAAGGAGGCCCTGGCACGCCGCCTTGCCGATACCGCCTCCCAGGGCAAGCTGCTCGCCGCCCTCGGTCAGGCCTTCGGCCTGGAGCGCGCGCCCCGCCGCATCGAGGTCTACGACAATTCCCACATCATGGGCACGAACGCGGTGGGGGGCATGATCGTCGCCGGGCCGACCGGGTTCATGAAGACGCACTACCGCACCTTCAACATCAAGTCGGAGGAGCTCGCCCCGGGCGATGATTACGGCATGATGCGCGAGGTGCTGCAGCGCCGCTTCAAGCGCCTCGTCAAGGAAGCGCCGCGCACCGCCCGGGAGGCCGCCCAGGCGGCGCTGGAGGGGGGCGCACCGGAGCCCGTGCCGGAGCCGCAGGCGGATGCCGACGCGTTCCCGGCCTGGCCCGACCTCGTCCTGATCGACGGCGGAAAGGGTCAGCTCGACGCCGCCCGCGCCGCCCTGGAGGAGGTCGGCGTCGCCGACGTGCCGCTCATCGGGATCGCCAAGGGTCGCGACCGGGATGCCGGCCGCGAGACTTTCTTCGTACCTGGGCGGCCCCCCTTCAAGCTGCCGCCGCGGGACCCGACGCTCTACTTCGTGCAGCGAATGCGCGACGAGGCCCACCGCTTCGCCATCGGCACCCACCGAGCGAAGCGCAAGCGCGAGATGGTCCGGAACCCCCTCGACGAGATCGCCGGCATCGGTCCCACCCGCAAGCGGGCGCTCCTGCATCATTTCGGAACCGTCAAGGCGATCCAGCGAGCGGCTCTCGAGGATCTCGCCAAGACGCCCGGCGTCAACGCGGCCACGGCCCGTGCCGTCTACGACTTCTTCCATGCGGGAGCTTGAGCCGTGAACGAGACCCGTGAGCGGTTGACGGCCCCGCCGGCCCATGATTTCACGCCGGCGATGAACGCCGTCCACCCCCGACGTCGGTCGCAGGCTTGGACGCTCGCGAACTGCCTGACCTACGGCCGCCTGGTCGCCGTCCCGGTCGTGGTGGGACTCCTATTCTGGCCGGACGAGATCGGGGCGCGGTTCGCGGCCCTCGCGGTGTTCGTGGCGGCGGCCATCACCGATTACCTCGACGGCTACGTGGCTCGCGCCTACGCCCAATCCTCGGCGCTCGGGCGCATGCTCGATCCCATCGCCGACAAGCTCCTCGTCGCCGCCTGCCTCCTGATGCTGGCCGCCGACCGCACCATCATGGGTATCGACCTCTGGGCCGCCATCGTGATCCTGTGCCGGGAGGTGCTGGTCTCCGGCCTGCGGGAGTACCTGGCGGAGCTGAAGGTCGGCGTTCCGGTGAGCCGGGTCGCCAAATGGAAGACCACGCTGCAGCTCGTGGCCCTCGGCTTCCTGGTCGCGGGCCCGGCCGGCGAGACGATCCTGCCCGGCACCCAGGTCTTCGGCCTCTGGCTGCTGTGGCTCGCCGCCGCCCTGACGCTCTGGACCGGCTGGGACTACATGCGGGCCGGGATCCGCCACGTCATCGATGATCCCCGCTGAGGACGCCCGACCGGATGCTGAGGCTCGTCTACTTCGCCTGGGTGCGTGAGCGCGTCGGATGTCCCGAGGAGACGGTGACGCCGCCGGCCGGGGTCGCGACGGTCGCGGACCTCGTCGCCTGGCTGCGGGGGCGGGGCGAATCCTACGCCCACGCCTTCGAGAACCCGGCCATCGTCCGCACCGCGATCGACAAGGTGCACGCCAAGCCGGATGCGTCGATCGCCGGTGCTCGGGAAATCGCCTTCTTCCCGCCGATGACCGGCGGCTGAACGGCCCCTGCCAGCCTCCGTTGCTCGCGAGGGCGCGGCCGGCTCCTCAGCCGTTCCCCAGCGCCTGCGAGAAGGCGCGCAGGTTCGTGCGCATCATGTCGAGGTAGGTCGGGGCGGAGCCCGCCGGGCCCGAGAGGGCGTCGGAATAGACCCGGCCGCCGATGCGGGCGCCGCTCTCCCGGGCGATCTGCTCCATCAGGCGCGGATCCGCGACGGTCTCGAGGAACACGGCAGGCACCTTGTCGCGCCGGATCTGCCGGATGATCCGGCCGACGTCGCGAGGGCTCGGCGCGCTGTCCGTGGAGATGCCGAGGGGCGCGATGAAGCTGAGGCCGTAGGCGTCGCTGAAGTAGCCGAAGGAATCGTGCGTGGTGATGATCCGGCGCCGCTCCGGCGGGATCGTCGCGATGGTCCGGCGGATCTCGCCGTCGAGCGTCTCCAGCGCCGCGAGGTAGGCCGCGGCGTTGCGCGCGTAGGCGTCGGCGTGCGCCGGGTCGACGGCGGCGAGGCCGGCCCGGATGTTGTCGATGTAGGTCCGGACGTTGGCGACGCTCTGCCAGGCGTGGGGGTCCGGCGCGTCGGCGTGGTCGTGCCCGGCCGGTCCGTCGTGGCTGTGGGCGTGGTCGGCCGCGATGGTGCGGACGCCGCGGGCGGCCTCGACCACGGGCGCCTTCGTGCCCGAGGCGCGCACCAGCCGTTCGATCCAGCCCTCGAAGCCGAGGCCGTTGACGATCACGATCCGGGCCTGGGCGAGGGTGCGGGAGTCGCTCGGGGCCGGATTGTAGCCGTGGGCATCCGCGTCGGGGCCGACGAGGCTCGTCACCGCGACGTGCTCGCCCCCCACCTGGCGCACCAGATCCGCCAGGATCGAGAAGCTCGCCACGGCCCGGACCGGACCCTCGGCGGCCCGGACCTGCGGGGCAGTGAAGAGGGCCGCGAAGCCGATCAGGAGTGCCGCCGTCCAGCGTGGTGTCCGGTGCATGTTCGGCCCGTGTCCTGCCTGTGTCCTGCGCGTGTCCGGCGCGCCCGCGGACGCGCCGCCGGCGTCCGAGGGACCGATCCGGGGCCTTTAATGTAATAGTGTTACAAGTGCCAGTCCCGAACATGACGAACCTGTCATGTTCGGGACAGCTCGGCGCCATGCGGGCTTGGCCATTCTGGCTCCGGCGCCGGGGCCTCCGCGTCGGCGCCGCGCGCACTTGATGGAGATTCCCATGCGCAGACGTCACATGGCCGGCCTCGCGCTCGCGGGCTTCGCCGGGCTCGGCCTGGCGAGCGCCGTCGCCGCCGGGGACGACGAGGGTCCCTTCGGCCGGCGCGGCCACGGTCGCTGGAGCAACCTCAGCCCCGAGGACCGGGCCGCCTTCGCGGATGCCCGGATCGCCGCGCTCCATGCCGGCCTCAAACTGACGCCCGACCAGGAGAAGTTGTGGCCGCCCGTCGAGGAGGCGATCCGTGGCCTCTCCCGCCAGCGCCGGGAGCAGCGGGAGGCGCGGGCCGGGCGGGCCCGCATGACCGACGATGCGCCGGCGGCGATCCGCGCCATGGCGGATGCGGCGACCGCCCGCGGCGAGGCGCTGCGCAAGCTCGCCGACGCCTCGGGGCCGCTCTACGCCAGCCTCGATGCCGACCAGAAGCGCCGGGCCCTGATGCTGTCGCGCCCGATGGGCGGCCACCACGGCCATCGCGGCTGGCATCGCGGGGGCGAAGGGCGCTAAAGCTCCGCCCGCGCCGGGCGGTCCGGCGCGGGAACGGAGCGGCATGGGCCCGAGCACCGACACGATCGCAGATCCGGCGCACGGCGCCCCTTCCCCAGAGCGGGGCGCCCCCTGCCCGGCCTGCGGCGCCCCCCGGAGCCCGGCATGCCGCGGCTGAAGCCCGGGGACACCCTGCCCCTGCTCCGCCGCCTGTGGCGGGACTGGCTCGCGCCGCACCGGGCGACCCTCGGGATCGTGCTCGTGCTGATCGCGATCGTCGGCGCGGCGACCGGGTTCTACCCGGTGCTGATCCGCGCCGCCTTCGACGCCTTCGACAACAAGGATAGCGCCGCCCTCGCCTACGGGCCCATCGTCGTGATCGCCGTGACCTCGGTGCGGGGCTTCGCCCTTTTCGGGCAGACCGTGCTGACGAACCGCGTCGTCACCCGCGTCGAGGCCGACATGCAGGCGGCCCTCTACGGGCACCTGATCGAATCCGACCTCGCCCAGCTCGGCCGCGAGAGCCCGGCCGCCTTCACCCAGCGCTTCACCACCGACTTCGCCTTCATCAAGGAGGCGCTCACCCGCATCTCGACGGTGCTCCTGCGCGACGTGGCGATGCTCGCCGGGCTCGTGGTGGCCCTCGTCTGGATGGATCCCGTGCTGACGCTCGTGGCCGCGGTGACGGTGCCGTTCGTAGCCGGGCCGATCGGGCGGATCGGCAAGAAGCTGCGGCGCGTCTCCACCACCACCCAGGAGCAGATGGGTGCCACCGCGAGCCTGATCTCGGAGAGCCTCGCGGGCGCGCGCATCGCCAAGACCTACGCCCTCGAGGGCTACCTGAAGGGCCGCGCCGCCGAGGCGCTCGACGGCGTGCGGCGCCTGAAGATGAAGGCCGCCAACGCCCGCGGCCGCCTCGATCCGCTCCTCGAGGTCGGCGGCGGCATCGCGGTGGCGGGCGTCCTGGTCCTCGTCGGGCAGCGGGTGATGTCCGGCGAGCGCACCGTGGGCGACTTCACCGGCTACGTGGCGGCCCTGCTGCTGGCCGCCCAGCCGGCCCGGGCGCTCGGCACCCTCAACGCCATCCTGCAGGAGGCGGCCGCCGCCCTCGTGCGCTACTTCGCGGTGATGGACGAGGCGCCCACCATCCGCGAGGCGCCCGGCGCGCCCGCCCTCGCGATCGCGGGCGGGGCCGGGCCCCGCGGCGCCATCCGCTTCGAGGGCGTGCGCTTCCGCTACCGGCCGGACGCGCCGGCGCTGGAGGGGATCGACCTCGCGGTGCCAGCGGGCGCCACCACGGCGCTGGTCGGGCGCTCGGGCTCCGGCAAGTCCTCCCTCCTCAACCTCGTGCCGCGCCTCTACGACGTCACCGGCGGCCGCGTGACCATCGACGGGCAGGACGTGCGGGCCGTGACCCTCGCCTCCCTGCGGCGGGCGGTGGCGGTGGTCTCGCAGGAGGTGGTGCTGTTCGACGACACCATCGCGCAGAACATCGCCTTCGGGCGCCCCGGCGCGAGCCCGGCCGAGATCGCGGCGGCCGCCGAGGCCGCGGCCGCCCACGGCTTCGTCAGCCGCCTGCCGGAGGGCTACGACTTCCGGGTTGGCCCGGCGGGCGGGCGCCTGTCGGGGGGCGAGCGCCAGCGCATCGCGCTGGCCCGCGCCTTCCTGAAGGACGCGCCGATCCTCCTCCTCGACGAGGCCACGAGCGCCCTCGATTCCGAGTCGGAGCGCCTCGTGCAGGCGGCGCTCGCCCGGCTGATGCGGGGCCGCACGACCCTCGTCATCGCCCACCGCCTCTCCACCGTGCGGGAGGCCGACCAGATCGTCGTGATGGAGGCCGGCCGGGTGGTGGAGACGGGCCGTCACGAAGACTTGATGGCCCGGGCCGGCGCCTACGCGCGCCTGCACCGCCTGCAGCTCTCCGAGGCGGCATCGCCGGCGGCCTGAGGCGCCTTACCTCGGCAGGGGAACGCGAGGCGGGAGCCGGGGGAGGCAGGGATGGTCGGGGCGGTGCAGGCGGGGCGGGCCTACGGCTGGGTCGACGGGGCCGAGGTCCGGGCCCACGCCCTGGAGAGCCGGCGGCTGCGGGTCGAGATCCTCGATTACGGTGGGGTGATCGCCCGCATCGCGGCGCCCGACCGCCGGGGCCGCTTCGCCGACGTGGCGTTGGGGCTGCCGAACCTCGCGGGCTACCGGGCCCGGAGCCCGCATTTCGGGGCGCTCACCGGGCGCTTCGCCAACCGCATCGCCGAGGGCCGCTTCAGCCTCGACGGCACGGCCTACCGGCTCCCCGTCAACGCGGCGCCCCACACCCTGCACGGCGGCCCGAACGGCTTCGACAAGCGGATCTGGCGCGTGGAGGCGGCCGAGCCGCGCCGGCTCGTCCTGCACTACCGCAGCCCCGACGGCGAGGAGGGGTTTCCGGGCAACCTCGACGTGACGGCGACCTACAGCCTTCCCGACGACGAGACCCTGCGCATCGACTACCTGGCCTGGACCGACCGGCCCACGGTCGTGAACCTGACGAACCACAGCTACTTCAACCTCGCCGGCGAGGGGACGGGCGACGTGTTCGACCACGCGGTCGCCCTCGCGGCGGACGCCTTCCTGCCCACCGACCCGACCCAGATCCCCACCGGTGAGGTCCGGTCCGTCGCCGGCACCCCCTTCGACTTCCGGGAGGCCGTGCCGCTCGGCCGCCGCATCCGCGACGGCGACCCGCAGCTCGTGCTGGCCAAGGGCTACGACCACGCCTTCGTGCTGCGCGGCACCCCCGGCACCCTGCGCCCGGCTGCCCGCTGCACGGAGCCCGCGAGCGGCCGAACCCTGGAGATCGCGACGACCCAACCCGCCGTGCAGCTCTACACCGGCAACAACCTCGACGGCACGCTCGTCGGCCCCTCGGGCCGCACCTACCGCTCGGGGGACGGCGTCTGCTTCGAGACGCAGGGGTTTCCCGACGCCCCGAACCAGCCCGCCTTCCCGTCCGCCGTGCTGCGCCCGGGCGAGCGCTACCAGCACGCGACGACCTACCGCTTCACGGCTGGCTGAGGCTGACGGGGCGTTATGACCCGTGGCGGCCATGCACCGTTGCGGGTCCTCGGTTCTTAAAGTAAGGAATAATCCTTACTCCGGTTTGGAGGAACGTGCCATGGCCGCCCTTGTCCGCGAGCGAAGCAGGATCACTGCAAAAGGCCAGACGACGGTTCCCAAGGCCGTGCGGCAGGCCCTCGGCGTGAGCTACGGCGGAGAGATCACCTACGTTGTCGACGACCGCGGCCGCGTGAGCCTCCTCGGAGCGGATGACGAGGGCGATCCCGTGATCGACGCTTTCCTGAGCTTCCTGGCGCGCGACATCACCGCCGACCCCGGCAAGCTCGCGGCCTTCCCGGCCGCCCTGGCGGAGCGCATGGCCGCGCTCACGGCCGGGATGACGGTCGACCTCGACGAGGAGATCGACGGAGCCGTGACGCTCTGATCCATGATCATCGACGGCTGGACCATCTTCGCCCATCCCCTGCTGCTCGATCAGCTCGAGAGGGCGACGACGGCCGTCGAGGTGGCCAGGGCGGCCGATCCGAAGGGGTACAGGGGCACGGCGCAGGCCAAGCTGCTCGCGATGCTGTCCTGGCTCCTGTTCGAAACGATCCCGGCCGATCCGACGCGACCCGAGTACCGCCAGGGGAAAACGCTCGGTGCGGATCGGAAACACTGGTTCCGGGCCAAGTTCGGCAACGGGCGGTTCAGGGTATTCTTCCGCTACGACAGCAAGGCGAAGGTCATCATCCTCGCCTGGGTGAACGACGGGAGCACGTTGCGGACCTACGGCGCGAAGACAGACGCTTATCACGTGTTCAAGGGCATGCTGGACAGGGGCAACCCGCCCGACGACTGGGCGGCGCTGCTCGCAGCGTCCTCGGGACGCGAGGACGTGGCGCGGCTGGAGGAGGCCAGACCCAGCTAGGTCCGGGCCTGCGCCGGCGCCCCGGATTGCCGCGAGGGGGCGGCTCCGCAGGCGCTCCATCGTTCGAGCGTCGCGGACGAGGCGTCGCCCGCCCCACCCTGCTCGGCGAGCGAGACTTCGGCCGGTGCCTCCCATCGGTGCAAGCGCTCGTCGTCGGCTTGGCCTGATTCGACCCGGCGCACCGGAGACCGTGTTCGACGCCGCTGATCGACGGTCGTGCCCGACTGGACCGTGGTTCCCCCGCACGACCTCATCCTGAGGCGGCCGCGCAGCGGCCCTCGAAGGAGCCCTCCAGGGATCGCGAGCGAGCAGGAGCGCTCCTTCGAGGCTTCGCTTCGCTACGCACCTCAGGATGAGGTCGCGGGTGGGAGGCAGCCAGCACAGGGCCTCTCCCATCCATCCACCTCATCCTGAGGCGCCCTCGCCAGGGGGCCTCGAAGGAGCCCTCCAGAGATCGCGCGGGTTCTGGAGCTCTCCTTCGAGGCTCCGCTTCGCTGCGCACCTCAGGATGAGGTCGCGGGTGGGAGGCAGCCAGCACAGGGCGGATCCCATCCACCCACCTCATCCTGAGGTGCCCCTGCAAGGGGCCTCGAAGGAGCCCTCCAGGGATCGCGCGCGAGCTGGCACCCTCCTTCGAGGCTCGGCTACACCTACGTCTACCGGAAGCGGCGCGGACGCTGGACGCGAATCCATGCCAGGAAGGATTGGTCGATGCACTGAACGGCAGCCGCGGAGTCCGAGCGTCCTCAAAAACCGCAGCGCCCGGACAGTCCGTGAGCCCCTGCCGGCGGGTCACGCCGCCCGGATGCCGCCCTCGGGTGGCTTCGCGCGTGAGCGCCGCTGCAGCCGGTCCCGCCAGCGCGCGTTGATCGCCGTGCGCATCGGCACTTCCACCGCGTAGTAGCTGGCAATCCCGACGCACAGGGCGGCCAGGAGCGCGAGGCCGAGCGGCGCGGCGTCCGTGTGGGACAGCTTGTAGAACGGCTGCTGCCACAGGTAGAGCGAGAACGACCAGAGGCCGACCTGGCGCAGCGCCCGGGGCTCCAGGAACGCCTTGAATCCCGCGACGGCGAAGTCGATCGTCGCGATCGACAGGGCGAGCAGCAGCGTGCCCAGGCTGAACTGCACGAAGATCTGATCCACGCCGAGCTTCACGGCGATGCCGAGGACGAGGCAGGCCGGGGAGATCCAGCCCTGCTGCAGCACGGGCAGGCGGCGGGCCGCGAGGTAGAAGCCCCCGGCGATGAACAGGGGCGCGATCTGCACGTCCGTGCGCCACGCGACCTTCGGGAACCACGGCTCCACCAGGGTCGCGCGGACGATGCCGTTCGCCATGGCCGCGAGGCCGAGGGCGAGCAGCACGATCGTCGCCCCGCGGGGCTCGCGCACCACCACGGTCGCGATGAAGGCGAGCAGCAGGTAGCTGTGCTCCTCGACGCAGAGCGACCAGAGGTGATCCAGGAGGCCGATCACGTGGCCGTAGATCATCCCGTAATTCGCCGTGAAGGTGAGGGCCGAGGCCGCGGCCACGACGCCGTGCCCCAGGGGGCTCCCGTAGAACAGGACCGTCGTCGCGACGACGAACACGAACAGGGCCGGATACACGCGCGAGAAGCGGCGTACGAGGAACGTCCGCAGCGGCACCTGCCGGACGAACAGGATCTCGGCCATCAGCCGCCCGGAGAGGACGAAGAACAGGTCGACGCCGAGCGTGCTCAGCCCGGGCCGGATCGCGTCGGACAGGAAGTGGCCGACGAGGACGAGGAGGATGGCGACGCCCCGCCATCCGTCGAGAAACGCGAGCCGCTGCCCTTCGTCCTGCTTCATCGCACCATCCCGCACCGGCTCGGCCGGCGACCCGCGCGGGGGCCGGTCGCGGGGTTCGACCCGCGCGGCTCAGATCTGCACGCGCGGACGCGCCGGACCGCCTCCTCCTTTGGGTGTAAGTGGATGCCCGCAGCCCCGGGTCGGCCCTCAGGCCCCTTCCGTCTCCACCAGAATCTCGCGCTTGCCGGCGTGGTTGGCCGGGCCGACGAAGCCCTCGGTCTCCATGCGCTCCATGATGGAGGCCGCGCGGTTGTAGCCGATCTGCAGGCGGCGCTGGATGTAGGAGGTCGAGGCCTTCTTGTCCCGCAGCACCACCTGCACCGCCTGCTCGTAGAGGTCGCCCCCGGTCTCGCCGAAGCTGCCGGCGTCGAAGACGGCGCCGTCCACCTCGATCTCGTCGCCCCGGCCGGACTTGTCGGCCTTGGCGCCGCCCTCCTCGTCGTCGGCCGTGACGGCATCGAGGTAGGCGGGGCGGCCCTGGCGCTTGAGGTGGGCGACGACGCTCTCGACCTCGCTGTCGGAGCAGAACGGCCCGTGCACGCGGGTGGTGCGCCCGCCGCCGGCCATGAACAGCATGTCGCCCT
>NZ_JBKFBF010000029.1:0-11447 GCF_053346035.1 Methylobacterium sp. A54F
CCTCGACGGTGGCCGCGTTGATGTCCACGATCTCGTAGCGCGCCAGCACCCCCTCCGACGTCGCCACCGCAGCCCCGGCCTCGACCGCGCGCGCCGTCGGACCCGAGGCCGGCAGCACCGAGCAGCCGCCGAGGAGGCTCGTCCCCGCGAGGCTCGTCCCGGCGAGGCAGCCGATCAGCGCCCTCAGCGCCGTGTTACGCAGCATACGCTTGTCTCCATCCGGACCGGGTCCGGCGTGCGACCCCGACCTTGCGGGCGGGATGACACGGAATTGTTTCGCGACGGTCACCGCGGCGGATCGGGATCGATCGCGGCGTCCGTCTTCTGCGGCCGCACCGGCGACCGGGGAGTCTTGGACGGTTCCGTTAACGGACGATTAAACGTGGCCGTGGCCGGCTCCGAGCCATTCAACCCTAATGCGTCACCACCGTGGCACGGTCACGCTTGGTTCGCGCCTGCCGCGATTCGTGCGGCCACCGTGTCCCGGAGGTGACGGCCGAGGGCGTCGGCGCTGAGATCGATCCGCTGCGGGTCCCCCCCGTCCTGCCCGAAGCGGAAGATCGCGTAGTCGGTGCTGGTCTGGCCGAAGCCGGGGCGGCAGCTCGGCAGCGAGGGCGCGTGGTCGCCGAAGACGCAGAGCGTCGCCCGCATTCCGGACAGTCCGGCCACCAGCTCCTCCAGCATCCGCCCGGTGTTGGCGACGTGGTGGAGGTACTGCGCGAGGGGATCGTCGAGGCCCGGGAGCCGGCCCGGCTTCCAGGGGCCGTGGTTCTCCATCGTCACCGAGAACAGGAACAGCGGACCCTGCCGCGCTTCGACCTCGGCGAGGATGCGCCGGCCGAGGGCGACGTCCCCTACGTAGGGGCCGACCCGCTCGGCTCCCGCGAAGGCGTCGCCCATCACGAGGCGGCCGAAGCCGAACCGGCGCATCACCGCCGCGCGCTGGAAGAAGTCGGGGTGGAAAGGGTGGACGAACAGGGTCTCGTAGCCGGCCCGGGCTGCCCGGCGCGCGAGACTCGTCGGCTCGTCGCCGCCCGCGGCGAGGTAGGGGTCGTAGACGCCGAACCCAAGGTTGTCCGGCGCGAGGCCGGTGAGCACCGCGTGCTCGGTGCGCATGGTGTAGGCCCCGTGGGCCGGGACGCGCAGGCGTCCGTACTGGGCGGACCGTGTCCGGATGGTGTCCATCGCTGGAAGGGCCTGTCCACCGAGACGCTCGGGATCCACGAAGGACTCGAGCTGGATCACCACCACCACCGGGTCGCCGGGCGCGCTGGCGGTCGCCTCGGGCGTGGACGGGGCGCGGGGGGACTCGCCGCGCCGGCGCAGCGCGTAGGCGATCAGCGTCGCCGGGAGGCCGACCCGGGCGATGTCGGCATCGGCCGCCGGTGCCGGGAAGGCGCGCGCCAGCAGAGCCGCCAGCGGCGCGCGGCCGGCCGCCAGGGCCAGGCCGGCGAGCGCGGCCGGCAGGGCCAGCACCGCGAGGACGGCGAGACCGGGCCCGGGGGGCAGCCGCGCCGGCTCGAGCCAGTACCAGAGCGCCGTCAGGGCGATCGTGGCCAGCGCCGGCAGGGCGACCCGGGGGTCGCTCACCGGGGGGACGTAGTAGAGCTGCGGGTGGCGCGGCACCTGCGGCAGCAGGGCGAAGTCGCTGAACACCAGGGGCTCGCCGATCACCGAGCGCTTGAGGCGGCTGACGAGGTGCAGGCTCGCGACCGTGGTGACGCAGGAGAACGCCGCGAGCCAGGGGCGCCACGAGAAGCAGAACCAGAACAGCATCACGAGGGCGTAGCCCGCGAGGCGCAAGGCCAGGTCGGCGGGGCGCAGGCTCGGGCGGCCGGGCGTCGCGGCGGAGGAGAGGAACTCGATGGCGGTCGCGGCCGCGAGGGCGAGGCCGAGGGCGAGCAGGAAGACGGTCACCGCAGGGATCCGCTCACTCGCCGTTCCCCCCGCCTCTCCCCTTGCCGCCCGCTACGCCGCGGCGGGCGCGGAGCAGCCGCACGACGGGGTTTGAGACGGCGTAGCGCAGCCGCATGCCGAGATGGGCGGCGCGGCTGAGCGACAGGGCGTTGCGGGGCGCGGCCGCGCGGGCCTCGCACAGCCGGTCGAGGAGCTGCTCGGGCGCGCAGGGCTTCATCGCCACGGGATCGAGGTAGCGCGGGTAGAGGATCAGTGCGCCGGCCACGAGCCCGTCGAGGGAGAGGCTGCGGCCCCGGTCGAAGCCGGGGGCGAGGTCCTCGGTCAGGCCCCAGCCGGCATAGAACGGGCGCCCGTGCACGGCGACGCTGAGGCCGCGGATCAGCGCCTCGAAGCCCGCGAGCGAAGTCATGGTCTCGATGTGGTGAACGCGATCGAGCAGGTCGACGATGCCGATGCCGCCGACGATCCGGTCGGCCAGGGCCAGGGCCTCGCCCTCTGGGATCCGGCCCGGGCGGAACCCGGCCTCGACGTCGGGATGCGGCTTGTAGAGGAGGAACGCGTCCGGGTTGCGGGCGCGGGCCGCCCGGAGCAGGTCGCGGTTCGAGCGCACGAGCGGGGAGCCGTGCAGCACCGAGGCGTCGTCCTCCACCTGCCCCGGCACCAGCACGATGCGGCGGTCGGCGGGCCAGTCGGCCGGCGTCTCGCTCAGCCCGACATTGTACTTGCTGAGCCGGCGCGCCACGATCGCCGTGCGCAGGGCCGCCGCCCGTTCGAGGAGTTCGTCCGGGAACTCGGTCTCGGCGAGGAGCCGCGCGAGGCGGCTCTCGCGGCGGGGGTCGTAGTAGATGCCGAGGTCGTCCACGACGATCGAGGCGCCGGGCTGCAGGCTGGCGCCGAGGCCGACCGAGCGCAGGAACCCGTCCTCGACCCGCGCGAGCGGCAGGCCGGCCTCCGCGCAGGCGCGCTCCAGGTGCTCCGGTGCCCGCGTCGCCCAGGCCAGGACCCGTGCGCCCTCGCGCCGCCCCGCCGCCACGGCCTCCTCGGCCCGCATGGTGTGGATCGGCCGCCCGCGCGGGCCGAGGCCGAACACGTCGAGGGCGGGCCGCTTCCAGGCCGACATGCCGACGTAGACGACCCGCCGGTCATTCTCGGCGAAGCGCGCGCCGAGCCAGGCGACCCGCGCGCGGCACGCCTCCAGCCCGATCGGCTCGCGGGTCCAGGGATCGAATGTGTGGATGCCGGGCTCGAAGGGCGCGTCCGCCAGGCGGATGCGCAGGCTCGACAGCCCGGTGGCCGGCGAATCGTAAGGGCTGACGAGCGGGCCCGGCTCGACCACCAGGACGGATCGGCCCGCGCGGCGGAGCACCCGGCCGAGGGGCCCGTCGCCCCAGACCACGGCGGCCGCGCCCGGCGCCAGCGGCGAGCCGAAGGCCGAGCCGGTGGCGGCCTCGATCTGCGACCGGAGCAGCCGGACCGCGCGGCCGGTGGCGAACAGCGTCTGGGGGATGCTGGGCGTCATGCTCGCTCGTCTGCGGCGGGGGCCGTCCCGCCCGCCCATGGATTGCTCGGCGGGGTATCGCACCCGCGAAGCAGGCTCATTAGAGGATTTTTCACGCACCGGGGACCCAATGCGGTGCGGTGCCGGCGCGGACGTGCCGAGGCCGGGGGTGCGGCAAGCTTGACACACCCTCGCCGCGATTGGCGCCTAACTGCCGTTCGGTGTTCCGGCCGCCCCGGCGTTGCGGGAACGTCACGCGTCGAGCAAATCGTTCGCGGCCCGTCCGCGTCGCCGCGCCGGTGCGCTAGGATCACCGGATCGGTGGTCTCCACAGCTTGGGCCCCGGCTCTCCGGGGAAGGACGAAAAGCGCCTCAGAATGCTGCAGCCCCGCCCAGACCATCTGCAGGACCGCCCCGCGACCTTCCTGTTCCTCCAGGGAATCGCCTCGCCGTTCTTCTCGGATCTCGGGCGCGCTCTGCGCAGGCGGGGACACGGCGTCCGCCGCATCAACTTCTGCTCCGGCGACTGGCTGTTCTGGCGCGGCGCCTCCGACAATTACCGCGGCCCCCGAGAGGGCTGGCAGGCCTACCTGAGCGCCTACGTCGCCCAGCACGCGGTGACCGACATCGTGCTGTTCGGGGATTGCCGCCCCTACCACGTCGTCGCCCGCGAGGTGGCCAAGCTGCACGGCCTGCGCGTGCACGTGTTCGAGGAGGGCTACATCCGCCCGAACTGGATCACCTGCGAGCTCGGCGGGGTGAACGGCTTCTCCAGCCTGCCCAAGACCGCGGACGCGGTGCGGGCGCTGGCCCGCCGCCTGCCGCAGCCCGGCCACGCCCTGCCCTCCTCGGGCGACATGGCCCGGCGCAGCATCTGGGACGTGTCCTACAACATCGCCAATATCGGGTTCCCCTACCTCTATCCCTCCTTCCGCAGCCACCGGCCGACCCACATCGCCGCCGAGTACGCGGGCTGGATCCGCAAGTTCCTGCGCCGGGGGCGCACCCGCCGCGAGGCGCAGTCCTGCAACGAGATCTACACCGCGGTCGGCGTCGACTACTTCCTGCTGCCGCTCCAGCTCGACAGCGACTACCAGATCCGGGTCCACTCGCCCTTCCTCGGGGTCGAGGGCTTCATGGACCGGGTGATCAAGTCCTTCGCCGACACCTCGGCGGCGCC
The DNA here is from genome assembly GCF_053346035.1 of Methylobacterium sp. A54F. Taxonomy (NCBI): domain Bacteria; kingdom Pseudomonadati; phylum Pseudomonadota; class Alphaproteobacteria; order Hyphomicrobiales; family Methylobacteriaceae; genus Methylobacterium; species Methylobacterium sp. A54F. Next base: position 4,596 of record NZ_JBKFBF010000029.1, read on the forward strand.
GACCCGGCTGCTCGTGAAACTCCACCCCCTCGACAGCGGCCTGATGAACTGGCGCAAGTTCGCCCGCGCCTCGGCCCGCCGCCACGGCGTCAGCGACCGGCTCGACTTCATCGACGGCGGCGACCTGCCGAGCCTGATCGCGGGGGCGCGGGGCGTCGTGCTCATCAACAGCACGGTGGGCATGCTCTCGCTGGAGATGGGCCGGCCGACCCTCGCCATGGGCACGGCGATCTACAACATGCCGGGTCTCACCCATCAGGGTGGCCTCGATACCTTCTGGACCGCGCCCGTCGCTCCCGATTCGGACCTGATGCGGGATTTCCGTCGGGTCGTGCTGCACCGGACGCAGGTCAACGGCGGCTTCTTCTCCCGCCAGGCCATCGAGCGCGCCGTCGCCGCCACGGTGCCGAAGCTCGAGGCGACGCTGCCCGACGCCGTGGTCGCTGCCGCGCAGGCGGCCCGCGAGGGCACGGAGGGCGACGGACACCTGGCCGCCGTCTACTGAACGGGGCGCCCGGCGCCGTGGCCGCGTGATCGAACCGGCGAAGCGGATTCCCCTTCCACGCCGCATGCGCTAGCAGGCGGACCATGCCCGTCATCCTGATCACCGGCGCGTCGAGCGGCATCGGCGCCGCGCTCAGCCGCCGCTACGCCGCCCCCGGCACCACCCTCCTGCTCGTCGCCCGCGACCCTGGCCGCCTCGATGCCGTGGCCGAGACCTGCCGCGCCAGGGGCGCCGCGGTGGAGACCGAGCGACTCGACGTGCGCGACCGGGACCGCGTTCGGGCCTTCCTCGCGGCGGCCCATGCCCGCCACCCCCTCGATCTCGTGATCGTCAATGCGGCCATCAACGGCGGGCACCCGTCCGGCGACGTCGAGACCGAGGAAGTCGCCTTCGAGACGGCCGACATCAACCTCGGGGGGGCGCTCAACGTGATGCTGCCCTGCGTGAGCCTGATGCTCGCCCGGGGCTCGGGCCAGATCGCCCTGCTCTCGTCGCTCGCCGCCTTCGCGCCCCTGCCCGACGCGCCGGCCTACAGCGGCGCCAAGGCGGCGCTCGTCGCCCACGGCCTCGCACTGCGCGAGAAGGTCCGGGAGCGGGGTGTGAAGATCAACGTGGTCACGCCCGGCTACGTGAAGACGCCCATGGGCGGCGACTACAAGGGCTGGCGCCCCCTGGAGATGACCGCCGACGAGGCCGCCGAGCGGATCGCCCGGGGCCTCGCGCGCGACCAGGACCTCGTCGCCTTCCCGCTGATCCTTGCGATCCTCGCCCGGGGCGCGGGGTTGCTTCCGGAGCGCCTGCGCCGCCTCGGCATGCACGGCTTCCGCTTCCAGATCCGGAAGCGCCGCTGAGATGGCGCGGGCGCGGATCGCCCTGTTCGTGCTCGAGGCGCTGCCGAACGCCCGCACGGTGCGCCGCTTCGTGGCGGACCACGCCGCCGACATCGCCCTCGTCGGCCTCTCGAACGCCGAGCGGCCCGCGGCCGGCGGCCTCATCGCGCAGGTGCGCCGCCACCTCGCCCGGTCCGGCCCGGCCTTCCTGCCCTATCTCGGGGTGAATTTCGGCCTGCCGGACCTTCTGCGCCCCCTGGCGCCCCTGACCCAGAGGCTCGCCGGCGTCGCCGACAGCCCGGAGGCGACGCCGCTCCGGACGCTCTGCGGCCAACTCGGCATCCCGGTGCTCAAGGTCGACGACGTGAACGGGCCGGAGGTGGCGGACGCCCTGCGGCGCCACGCGCCGGACCTCATCCTGACCTACCACTTCGACCAGATCCTCTCGGCCGGGACCATCGCGGCGGCGCGCCTCGGCGGCGTCAACGGACACCCGGGGCTGCTGCCCCGCCACCGCGGGCCGGTGCCGACGATCCACGCCCTGGCCGAGGGCGGAGGGGCCTTCGGCATAACCCTGCACCGCCTCGCGCCGGCGATCGATGCCGGCGCGATCCTGGCGCAGGACGCGGTGGCGCTGCCTGCGGACGTCACCGCGAGCCGCGCGAGCCTGCTCCTCCACGCCCACGGCCGCGGGATGCTCGACGCGCTGCTGGACGGCGTTGCGCAGAGCGGTGCCCTGCCGGAGGGACGGACCGTCCCGGTGCTGCCCTACTGCCCCTTCCCCGATCCGGGCATGCTCCGGGCGATGCGCCGTCGTGGGCAAAAGCTCACGGACGGTCGCGACCTGCGCGAGGCCCTGCGGCTGAGCGCGTAGGGAGTGAAGCCCAGGTCGGCGAAACCCTGGCGCGTTCGGACGCGGCCGCTAGGATGGCGGACCGGTGATCGGAGAATCGCGATGCCGAGCCCCGCCGCTGCCCCGCCCCCCATGACGCTCGACATCTTCCTGGCCTTCCTCACCGAGCGGCCGAACGGTGAGCGTTGGGAACTCGATGCCGGACGTCCCGTGATGAACGCGCAGCCGACCCGCCGGCACGACTGGATCCAGACCAACATCCTGCTCGCGTTGCGGGCGCGGTGGCGGGTCCTGCGCCCGGCCTGGCGTCCCTCGGGCCCGAGCCAGGTGCCGGTGCCGGGCGCCGACCGCACGGTGGCGCCGGACGTGCTCGTGGCGCCGGAAGCGCGTGACGACTCCTCGGTGACCGCCGATCCGATCGCCGTGTTCGAGATCCTCTCGAAGAGCGACACGCCCCGCCGGCAGGCCGCCAAGCGGAACGCCTACGAGGCCGTCCCCTCGATCCGGCACTACGTCCTCGTCCGCCAGGACCGCCGCGAGGTCCGAGCCTTCGGCCGGAACGCGGACGGGCGTCTCGTCCCGGAACCGGTCGACCCGGATCAGGGCGTGCGGCTGACGGCGCTTGCCGTGACGCTGACGCTCGCGGAAATCTACGACGAGACGCCGCTGGCCCAGGACGAGGCTTGAGCCGACGTGAACGTGGACGCCCTGCCCGGCCTGCAGCCGGACAGGGCACCGAAGGTCAGCGCGAGAACTTCTTGTACTTGAGCTTCTTCGGGATCAGCGACTCGGTACCGAGCCGGCGGCGCTTGTCCGCCTCGTAGTCCGAGAAGTTGCCCTCGAACCACTCCACGTGGCTGTCGCCCTCGAAGGCGAGGATGTGGGTCGCGATGCGGTTCAGGAACCAGCGATCGTGGCTGATGATGACGGCGCAGCCGGCGTAATCCTCCAGCGCGTCCTCGAGGGCCCGCAGGGTCTCCATGTCGAGGTCGTTGGTGGGCTCGTCGAGGAGGAGCACGTTGGCGCCGCCCTTCAGCGTGCGGGCGAGGTGGACCCGGTTGCGCTCGCCGCCCGAGAGCGTCCCGACCTTCTTCTGCTGGTCGCCGCCCTTGAAGGCGAAGGCCGCGCAATAGGCGCGGGAATTGATCTCGCGCTTGTTGAAATAGATGATGTCGTTGCCGCCCGAGACCTCCTGCCAGACCGTGGCGTTCGGATCGAGGGCGTCGCGCGACTGGTCGACGTAGCCGAGATGCACGGTCTCGCCGACCTCGATGCGGCCGCCGTCCGGCTTCTCCTGCCCGGTGATCATCTTGAACAGCGTCGTCTTGCCGGCGCCGTTCGGGCCGATCACCCCGACGATGCCGCCCGGCGGCAGCTTGAAGGACAGGTCCTCGATCAGCAGCCGGTCGCCGAACGCCTTGCTGAGGTGATCGAACTCGATGACGTTGTTGCCGAGCCGCTCGTCGATCGGGATGACGATCTGCGCGGCGGCGTCGACCTTGCTGTTCTGCTTGGCCACGAGCTCGTCGTAGCGCGTGATGCGGGCCTTCGACTTCGACTGCCGGGCCTTCGGCGAGGCGGCGATCCACTCCTGCTCGCGGGCGATGGAGCGCTGGCGGGCCATGTCCTCGCGGCCCTCCTGCTCCAGGCGCTTCTGCTTCTGCACGAGCCAGGCCGAGTAGTTGCCCTCGTAGGGAATGCCCCGGCTGCGGTCGAGCTCCAGGATCCAGCCCGTGACGTTGTCGAGGAAGTAGCGGTCGTGGGTCACGATCAGGATCGCGCCCGGATACTGGCGGAGATGCCCTTCCAGCCAGTTCACCGTCTCGGCGTCGAGGTGGTTGGTGGGCTCGTCGAGGAGGAGCAGCTCCGGCTCCCACAGGAGGAGGCGGCAGAGGGCCACGCGGCGGCGCTCGCCGCCCGAGAGGGTGGCGACGGGCTGCTCGTCGCCGGGGCAGCCGAGGGCCTCCATGGCCTGATCGACCTTCGAGTCGAGCTCCCAGAGGTTCTGGGCCTCGATCTGGTCCTGGAGCGCGGTCATCTCGTCCGCCGTCTCCTCGGAGTAGTTCATGGCGAGCTCGTTGTAGCGGTCGAGCAGGGCCTGCTTCTCGGCTACGCCCTCCATGATGTTCTCGCGGACGCTCTTGTCCGGGTCGAGCTGCGGCTCCTGCGGCAGGTAGCCGACGCGGGCGCCCTGGGCGACGAAGCCCTCGCCGGTCCAGTCGTTGTCGATGCCGGCCATGATCTTCAGGAGCGTCGACTTGCCGGAGCCGTTGATGCCGAGGACGCCGATCTTGGCGTCGGGGTAGAACGACAGGTTGACGTTATCCAGGACCTTCTTGCCGCCCTGGTAGCTCTTGGTCAGACCACGCATGTGGTAGATGAATTCGCGGGCCATCGCGGGTTCCTCAGGTGTCCGTGTCAGCCGGCGCGGGCGCCCGCGGCGCGCGGGTCAGCGCGGCGCTCCCCTCGGGGTCGCGGCGCGGCCGTGTCGGTTATGGTGATCCCCTCCGAGTACCAGGGTGGCCCGGAGGGGGCAAGGATCGCGCGCGGGAGCCCCCTCAGGCGAACGGGTTCGCCTTGGGCGTCGTCGCCTCGGGCTCCTCCGCCACGGCCTCCGGCAGGTCGGCCCGCTCGAGAGCCCGCACGATCGCGTCGAGGGTCGCCTTCAGCGCCCGGGCCCGGGCAAGGCCCTCGCGGTCGCGGGTCAGGTCGAGGCTGCCGTGGAGCGCGATGCGGGCCTGACCGTTCTCCACCGACAGGCCGCCGAGGGTCTGCACGGCGGCATCATCCGCGAAGGGGGCGAAGGCGGGCTTGCGCGTGCGTGCGGCCATGGTCTCACCCTTCAGAAGATCGTGCGGATCGCCTCGCGCACCGCCTGACGCAGCGCTCGCAAGAGCGTGTGGACGAGCCAGTCGCCCCAGCCTTGCTCGCGCCGGGCCTCCCGGCCGCCGGACTCCTTGCCGGCCTCGTCGCGGGAGAACTCCCGCGGCTCCGGCAGGTCGAGGGGGCGGGCCGACGGGGCGAGGCCCGGAAAGACGTCGATGCCGGCGGCCGTCTGCAGGTCCTGCAGGGAGACCGCCCGCCAGTCCCCGCCCGCGCGGTTCGGCGCCAGGTAGGCCGCAGCCTCGCCGCGGGCCGGGTCGTAGACCGCCTTGAACAGGTCGGTGGGCACCAGCACCCGGTCCCGGATCGCCTCCACCCGGTCGCCGGAGAAGATCACCCCGGTGACCACGTAGAGCTCGCCGCGCTCGCGGGCGAGGCGCCGGACGCTCTCCTCGATGGCGGCCCAGAGGCTGCGGTTGAGGGCGCGGTTCTGCGGCACGATGTTGGCGAGGCTGAAGGACTGGGCCTGCGCCTCCGCGCTCGGCATGTCGCCCGCCGGAGCGAGGTGCCCGCGGTCGAAGCCGCTGCGCGCGTAATCCTCCAGGGTCGATCGCGCGGTGGGTGGCAGCCGGTCCTCGTCGTGGAAGGCGTCGACCCGGTCCACCCGGCGCGCCGCCGCGACGCTCGCGCGGGTGAGGTGCTCGGCGGCGTAGAGCGGGCCGCGCGTCAGGCCGGAATGGAGCACCGCGAAGGCCTCGAAGCAGAGAGGCACCGTGTCGGCCGCGAGCTTCTGATTGGTGAGAGCCGGGGCGCGGCCCTCCGCGAACAGGGCCGGGCAGGCGTCCGTGGCCGCCTGTGCGGGCGCCGGTGGCGCGAGTGCGACGGCCAGCCCGAACAGGACCGCGCGCACGCACCGCGTCAGTAGCACGCCCGGACCCTGCGGGTGCCGGAGGGGGTCGGTCGGTAGCGCCACCCACAGGGCCGCCCGAGGCTGCCCTCGAAGGGGCGCACGTCCCGGTCCGGCGCGCCCGGCGTGGCCTGCGGGATGCAGCCGAGCACGCGGTCACACGGAATCGTGAACAGGATGACGGGGTCGCCCGGAGCAGCGCGGGCCGGTCCGCCGAGGAGGCTCGCTGCGAGGAGGGTGAGCGCCGCGGCGAGCGCTGGGATTGGAATGCGGGCCACGCTGCATCTCATGTGGCGGAAAGGGCTCGTATGCAAAAAATTACCCGCCGAACATTGCTGGCTGCAGGATCGTTCCGTACCTGACGGGAGATGGATCGCCGGGCCGACCTCCTCGACTGCTGGCTGCCCGCCCGGGCTATCGGAGCCTCGGGCCGCCCTCACCTGACCGACGTGCGAGGCCTGCGGGCTAGCGCCGAGGCCCGGCGTGGCCAGATCAGGCGAAATCGGTATATAGGTCCGGAAAATTTCGTCGAGCGCTCAAGCGCGGCGGCGCCGTGGCCGGGCATGACCCGGTCCGCGCCGGACCGAATCGATGAGACGAACGAGCGGGTGTAAGTCATTGTCAGATCGTGAGAGCAAGTCGCGGGACGAGATCCTCGCGCGGGTGAACGAGCCTTCGGACCTTCGCCGCCTGGGCGAGGGCGAGCTGCAGGCGGTGGCGGACGCGGTGCGCGCCGAGATGATCGACGCCGTCTCGGTCACCGGCGGACACCTCGGCTCCGGCCTCGGCGTGGTCGAGCTCACCGTCGCCCTCCACCACGTCTTCGACACCCCCGACGACCGCATCGTCTGGGACGTCGGACACCAGTGCTACCCCCACAAGATCCTCACAGGCCGCCGCGACCGCATCCGCACCCTGCGCCAGGGCGGCGGCC